>JBLING010000084.1:0-9165 GCA_047639155.1 bacterium | reverse complement strand
AATACGTTATGTGTTGTTGTCGAAAAACGGAATAACCGGAATTGGAGAGTGCTCTCCTTTGCATTTACTCAGTATCGACGATCGGGAAGATTACGACGTTTACCTCCATCAATTTTGCAAAGCATTGTCTGAAGGTGAAAATATTAAAGATTTAGATCTGGGAGACTTTCCGTCTATTCGCTTTGGACTTGAAACTGCTCTGTTGGATTTGGAGAATGGTGGTCGACGGTTTGTGTTCAAAACCGATTTTGTAAATGGAAAGCCAATTCCAATAAACGGGCTTGTATGGATGGCAGACTTAGATGCCATGTATACGGAAGCAATTGCAAAGATTAAAGAAGGATATAGCTGTATAAAATTTAAGGTTGGTCAGCATGATTTTGATGCTGAATGTCGATTTCTCGAAAAAATTAGAGCACATTCTGACGCGTTTAAGTTGGAAATCCGTCTTGACGCTAATGGTGGCTTTTTAAAGGATGATGCAATGCAACAACTACAAGACTTACATCGATTTGGCATCCACAGCATCGAACAACCCATCCAACCAAAACTATGGGACGATATGGCAAAATTGTGTTTGGAATCAAAGATTGATATTGCATTGGACGAAGAACTAATTGGCGTTAATGTCTCTAAAAATGGCAAAGCGTTAATCAACCATATCAAACCTCAATATCTGATATTGAAGCCCAATTTAATTGGCGGGTTTTCTGTTTCCGACGAATGGATAAACCTGAGTCAACGAAATCACACTGGGTGGTGGGCTACTTCTGCACTCGAATCAAACATTGGACTCAATGCCATTGCACAATGGGTTAGCCAATATGATACAGAAATGCCACTAGGCTTGGGAACAGGTAGTTTGTTTACCAATAATATCTCGTCACCATTGGCAGTTAAACAGCAAAGTTTGATATATGGTTCTGGGGATTGGGATTTGGCGCTGCTCGGCTGGACCAAAAAAAACCCGACTCAATGAGTCGGGTAAAAAAAGTATGGAATAGAATAATAAAAAAACAGTTACATAATTAATGTCTGACAACTAGAGGTTCAGTTTTAGTGGAATTACTTCCAATAAACTGAATAAAATAAACGCCATCTTTAACTGATGTCAAATCAATTCTAGTTGCGTTATATTGGTCTGGCAACTGCTCAGCTATAACACTTCCGTTTAGACCGAGCAGCACGATTTTGCCAGTTTCTTCATCCTTACCCCAAGCAACCTGAACATTGTCCGTTGCTGGATTTGGAAAGACTTTTAAGTTTATATCAGCTCGTTCGACCAAGCTATTAACCATCACAATTTCAGAAAAATCAAATTTCCCATCGTAATCAACTTGTTTGATTCGATAGTAGTTGACGTCTGAATATGGGTTCTGATCACTATAAGTATATTTTAATATGTTTGAAGAAAAACCAGCACCTCCAATTTCATCAAGTGATTCCCAACTTGCACCATCATGCGTTCGTTGAATGATATAGTGGCTGTTGTTTTCTTCTGATGCAGTTGCCCAGTCTATTTTGTTTTCATGTAAATCTTGTTTTGCTCTGATATATAAGAACTCAACCGGTAATGCATTTGCCGAGGTCGTGGAACCCATCGTATAAATCGCGTTGTTGTTTACGGTTACACCACTGTAGGTTACCGTATTGGTAGAACTGCTGTACGTTCCTTGAAAAATTTGAGCATTCGACATGTCGCCGTCGCCATCAATATCTATCATTAGTCTTAAGTCACTCTCAGAAGTAACTGTGAAGTCGGCTTGATCAAGGTTAAATATGATGTCAACTGCACCAACATCTCCAGTTTCGTGAAACTTTATGTTTCTGTTCCAACGGCTATAAATACTGTCTGGGTTCGAATTTGTAGAACCCCCTGAATCCAAGTTGTATCCAAACAACAAGTATTCACCAGCTTCTAAGTCTGTTGGGTTTAATAATTGAATTAAACTTCCACTTGCAGCACAACTATTAATGTCCGTTGCTGATTTTCCAATACCAGCTACAAAATGGTCGTAGCCATTTGCGTCATGAGAAAATTTGTCGTTTTGAATGGATATATCAAACTTCGAAGACATCCCGTTTTCCAGAATTGTACGTTGTGCACTATCTAATGCATAATTGTATTGTATAAACATAGCAATGTCGCCTTCAAAGTAATTTCCAGTCCCACTTCCGTTTCCATTTTCAAAAACAGAATTCTGATTCATGGCCCCAAGTCCTATGTCATCACCATGGCTATACAGTTTACCAACTCCGGTAGCTGTGCCTATTAATGACCCGTTTAGATATCCCAATATCTTACCAGAAGTTGTGTTGTCCGTACTTCCGTCATACACCATTGTTATAATGTATTCTGTGTTGGTAGAGATACTCGTGTTTACGCTCTTAAAAACCCATGGTGCATCGGTGCCATCGTTTGCTTTATTCCATCCTGCACAATAAATGTCGCCATCGTAGATGTAAATGTTTAATCCGCGTGTTCCTCCACCTTCTTCGTAAATAACTTGCCGAGATGTAATGTTGCCACTGGTGCGAACCACAACCATATATGATCGTTCGGTTGATGCAGATGTGTTTAAATCGGTTTGATCTGACATTAAAAGATAATCGTTTGTACCATCAAATTCCAGAACAGGATGTCCATTCATTGCTGAAGCCCCTAATTGAAATGCAGGTTGATTTGCGGTAGTAGATTGAGACCATGCAGTTCCATTGCCACCAATATTTGGTATTGAAGAAACAAGATCGCCATCTGTATAATCCAAAGAATCTAAATCATAACAAAAACTATTTGTTGTGTTGTCGCCAACACCAGCCGGGCCATAACATGAAAAATTAGATGTGCCTTGAGTACCAGCAAAAGTGTTTGGGGAAGAAGAAAGGTTTGTGTACATAAATACACCGAGGGATAGTAACACAACTAAGATTGTTGTAATTACTAAAGTTTTTTTCAGGGTTAATTCTAAACCCAATTTTGGTTCATTATTTAGCTCCATTTCATCAAGATATAAGTAATAGTAGTTCGAATTACACTAAGCAAATAGCGCAATTCTATTCAAATATAGACAATTATTTCTACATATGGGAATTATTGCAATGTTGTGTGCTATTTATATTAATTCTACGTAATAACAAATATGGTATTATTGGTTACCCGATAAAACTTACGATTATTTTTGCCGCCAATGAAAATAAACTTGCGTGTAAACCTCGCTCTGCTAACTGTTTCTATAATATATGGCGCGAACTACACCATTGCAAAAGGCGTTATGCCCGAATATTTGGGGGCCTCAGGATTTGTTTTTCTCCGCATTTTAGTTGCTGCCATTTTATTCAATGTCGTTTATATATTCAGGCGGAAAGAGAAAGTAAGTAGTAATAAGGAATACGTTCAATTTCTAATTGCTGCCTGTTTTGGTGTAGCAGGCAACATGTTGCTGTTTTTTAATGGCCTGGCTTTTACATCAGAGATCAATGCTTCAGTATTGATGTTAAATGCCCCAATATTTGTCTTAATCTTTTCCGTATTTGTACTTAAAGACAAACTCAGATTATGGCAAGCCATTGGAATGCTCATTGCTGCTATTGGAGCTGTATTATTAATTGGCGGAAGCGCATTTGAGTTTAGTACCAAAAGTGCCTCAGGAGATATCATGGTTTTGCTGAACGCCACAAGTTTTGCATTTTATCTGGTTTATGTGAAACGATTGCTGAGCAAATATTCGGCGCTCTTTGTTATTAAAAACCTGTTTGTTTTTGGTACAGTGATGGTGTTGCCCTTTGCCTGGACAGATTTGCAAGAGGCAAATTATAGTCAATTCCCTATGGAAATTTGGTATGCAATTGGTTTTGTTGCCATACTCACAACTTTCGTCGCTTATCTATTAAACGCCTGGGCAGTTCAAAAAGCAAGCCCCAACTTAGTGGCATCATATATTTACTTGCAACCTGTTATTGCAACTATTATCGCAATAAACTCTGGAAATCAATCCCTTTCATGGGAAAAAGTTATCTTTGCCACCGTGATTTTTACAGGTGTTTATTTGGTAAATTCTAATAGAATTAAGGCATGATCAGATCCATGACAGGCTACGGCAGCGCCGAGAATATTACAAAAAAATACCACATTAAAGTTGAGATAAAATCACTAAACGGAAAGTTTCTTGAGCTTAATCTTAGGTGCCCCAAAGTTCTTGGGGAAAAAGAACCCGTATTACGCAAATACCTCTCTACCAAATTAATTAGGGGATCTGTACTTTGCTTATTAAGCATTGATCGTGTTGACAATGTTGCTGAAGGTTCCAAATTAAACACGGTACTAGCGAAGCATTATTATCAACAAATCAAAAGCCTAAGTGATGACTTAGGAACAAATGATAAAGACATCCTACGCAGCATCATTACAATGCCAGATGTGATGAGTTCGAGCGATGGAAGTTTGGAAGAATCAGATTGGAAAGAGGTACTGAAAGCAGTAGATGAAGCCTATACCAAATTTGATGGTTTCAGGATAAGTGAGGGGAGTGAACTCTGCAAACTTCTTCTTGAACACAATCGGATGATACAAGCACAAATTGCCCCTATAGAGGCCCTTGAAATAGAGCGCAAACAACAAGTTAAAGACCGTTTACTGGCTGGACTTGAGGACTTCACAAGTGACGCTAAGGTGGACCAAAATAGATTTGAACAAGAGCTTATTTACTACCTAGAAAAGTTAGATATCGCAGAGGAAAAAAATCGTTTAAAAACCCATTGCGAACTGTTTGACAAAGAAATAAACAAAGGTGCGAACGGGAAAAAACTTGGTTTCATTAGCCAAGAAATGGGTCGTGAAATCAACACGTTAGGCTCTAAAGCTGGTTACGCACCAATTCAAGAGTTGGTGATTGAAATGAAAGAAGAACTAGAAAAAATCAAGGAACAGACGTTAAACGTTTTGTAAATGGAGAAGCTTGTAATTTTTTCGGCACCTTCTGGATCAGGAAAAACAACTGTTGTAAAACACCTGCTTGATACAAATTCAAACCTGGAGTTTTCTGTATCTGCTACAACACGAAAAAAACGACCAAATGAGGTTGAGGGAAAAGACTATTACTTTCTTACTCAAGAAGAATTCGAGTCTAAACTTGCCCATGGAGAGTTTCTAGAATATGAACAGGTATATGACGGCTTGTATTATGGTACTTTAAAGTCTGAAATTGAGCGTATTTGGAACAATGGCAAGTCGGTAATATTCGACATAGATGTTGTTGGTGGTCTAAATATTAAGAAAATATATGGCAAAAAGGCACTTGCTGTATTTCTTCGACCACCAAGTGTTGAACACTTGATGGAACGATTAAAAAACCGAGAAACCGAGGTTGAACACGAATTGGAACAACGTATTGGCAAAGCCAATGAAGAACTAAAATTCGAGAAAGAATTTGATATTGTATTGATTAATAATATCTTAGCACATACACTTAAAGAAACGGAGAGCATCGTCAACTACTTTTTGACGCTTTAACATTATGAGAATAGGACTGTTTTTTGGATCATTTAATCCAATTCACCAAGGGCATTTAATACTGAGCCAATTCATTCTAGATCAAATTAAACTTGATGAGATATGGTTCGTTGTTTCCCCTCAAAACCCACTAAAATCGCCAATTGATCTATATGACGAGAAGGATAGATTAAATATGGTAAAGCTTTCAATTAAGGATCAACCTAAGTTTAAAGTGTGTGATATTGAATTTGATATGCCACGTCCTTCTTACACCTTCGACACCTTGGTTTCGCTTAGCAAAAAACATCCAAAAGATGAGTTTGCATTAATCCTAGGATCCGACAACTTGCAGCATTTTGACAAGTGGAAAGAGCATGAGCAAATCCTGCTTGAATATGACCTCATCGTTTATAACAGAGAGAATAACCCAGGTGGCGATTTTGCTAAAAACCAGAAAGTTCGATTGTTGAAGGGCCCAATGCTGAATATCTCATCGACACAAATTCGTAGCTATTTACGTCTTGGAAGGGGTATAAAGTTTATGGTACCTAAAGATGTAGAAGATTACTTAATGAAACTGAAGGAAGAATAGTTACTCAGTTTCGTAGCTACAACCTCCCCCGGCGTGACAAACTTTCTTTTGATTCGCCTGCAATTCACCATCAATATATATCTCTGTTTTTATTACATGGACTTTACCGTCTAGTGGCATAACAAACAGTAACACCTTGTCACCCGCCTCCAAAGTTGTGTTATGGTTAAACTCAAACGAATCGGCAAATTCTGTCGTTTCTTGCCAAATGATTTCCCTACCTCGGTCTATAAATGTACTAACAGAAAACAGCGTATTACATTTTGCTTTAAAAACGATATCACTTACTGTTTTAATTGGAACTTCATCTGCACGGCACCCAAACATCAATAGCGCAGTGAATAGTAATATTATTTGTAGCTTCATTGTTGCCTATTTCAATTAAGATGCGTAATCCATCTGTTTCGTTGCTTTAAAATTAAATTCCATTCAGTATAGGGGTATTTGATCGCTGACTTGTCTTTAATTCAAACAATAAAATGAAGACAAAAAACATAATTCTAACTGTATTCTCCCTAACTGGTCTCACGCTAACCTCCTGCTCGAGGGATGGCATTTGCACCAAAGGTGATGGAAACAAAGAAACAGTTACCGTCCGTTTGGACGATTTCAACGCTTTGGATTTAGGTGAAAGTGGTGTAGTAACAATTACACAAGGTGATGTGCAAAACGTTACCGTGACTGGCGACGGCAATATTATTGATTTGCTGGAAACCGATGTTCGAAATGGCGTTTGGACAGTTGAGCTTGAAAATGGCTGTTATCGAGATTACGATCTTAAAATTGATATCACAATCCCAGATTTACATTCCATATTTTTATCCGGTTCCGGGAAAATATATGTCAATGCTTTCGACAAGCAACCCAATTTGGACATTTCCATTTCGGGGTCAGGTAAGGTTGAACTAGAACGTTTTCAAGATACAAGGAATTTGGACGTACGGATTAGCGGAAGTGGCGATGTTATTGGTTACGACAATTTTGATATGCTAAGAAATCTCGATGTTAGAATATCTGGGTCGGGTAATTATGATGCATATGCAATAGAAACAGAGAATGCCGACATTAAGATTTCAGGTTCTGGTGATTGCTATACGACGGTAAACAATGCCTTGGATGTCAATATTTCAGGGTCAGGTCGCGTTCGATATAAAGGAAGTCCAACAGTCAAGAAGAGTATATCTGGCTCTGGTAGTGTACGCAAAACAGACTAAAACCCATTCCGCTTTTCGGTATCCGCTTGGATAAACGTACATTCGTTTTCCAATAAAATATTGCGGTATGTTATTTTTTCGAACCCTTTTGTCTTTCTTAAAAGATTCAGAATACAGAGATCTGCTCATAACAACATTGAGCACAATTGCAGGAGGTACTATAATATATCACATCCTTTCGGGATGAAGATGCAAAAACGCTCCTGGACTAGACCTAATACCGGCTATAGGTTCGCCTTTAATGGTAAGGAGCAAGACCCTCAAATAGTAGGGGGAGGTAATTCCTACGACTATGGATATAGAATATATAATCCCCGACTTGGTCGCTTCCTTAGCGTTGACCCTCTTACTAAGTCATACCCTATGCTTACTCCATACCAATTTGCAAGTAATTCTCCTATCTCAGGAGTAGATCTTGACGGATTAGAATTCTTTTATGCTGCAGATGGAAAATTTTTGGGTAAAGTTGGAACTAGTACTGTCGTATTTAGAGTAGAAATGGAATTTGTACAGTCAACGGTTAACAGAATAAATGAAATAAACCAACTGGAAAAAAAGATTAACTATGTTGAAATGGATAAAGGCTTAACATTTGGGGAAGCCTTACAAATATCTTTTATTATGTATTTACTTGAACTGCATATTAACACAGGACTGACTAATGAGGAATTACTTTCCAGGGGAAAGGATATAGAAAGTATTAGAGAAAAGTTAAATAAGACAGAAATAAATCGTCTGGAAAACAGAAACGATGAAATATATAAGTCAGTTCTAACCAAGGAAGATAGAATAGAGGAAATAATGGAGCGAAGAGTTGAAATTGACAAGGAAATTGGAGAAAAAGCCAAGTTAATAGGAGGAGATCAAGGTGATGGTAAAAGTGGCCCAGGGGTAGGAAGCCTAATTATGATATATCCTTTAGTAATTGAAGATGCCAAACTTCAAGTAGAACAAAAAACTTTAAATTCTGAAATAGAATCATTACAAAAAACCAAAGTCAAAAATGAGACTAAAATACAAACATTGAAAAAGTCATAGAGTTGTCCTAATAAGCAAAAGAAATATTATGAAAAAAATTTTAGAGAAGGTGGGTGCGATATTCTTAAGTACAGTTTCATTCTTTGGAATAAGTCTGTTTGGTTTATTAATATATTTCACGATGAATAGTACATTGGGCCTTATTATCACAATAGTTATTGGACTTTTAGCCCTTTACACTGCTTGGTCAATTTTTAAGGTTATTAATGACCGAGGGATTCTCGAATTTTTTACAGCATCCAGAGCAACACCTAGCCTCGATAATCTTAAAGGATCAATAAATAGTGACTTTAAAAAATGGGATAAGGCAGCTTATGTTGATAATTTCAATCAGAATCGAAGTGTTTTTAAAGGTGGCAACATTCAGATTTGGGGTGATTGGAAAGAAAGAGATTTAGAAGAAGACAACAGGATTGATGCCGTTGAAATAACCAATGATAAATTAGTTTTTACATTTATTAATGGAAATAAACTGTTAATATCTAACCCCAAAAATATTATTGAATCTAACACATATTTAAAAATATTATCGGCGGATAAAGTAAGGTGGGAGTGGTCTTCAAAAGAAAATAAACAATTCAATTATTATAAATATGAGTTTTTAAATAACAAGATTCATACAAGTACGGATTCACAATGGAGCGAATCATATTTTGATGTCTTAAAAGGAAAACCCGCAATAGCCATTTTAGGAGTTCAGTAGCTCGCAAGTTGTGATCCAATTTTAATTTATCACCTCATCTGGAACACTACCCAAGGCGTTCGTTATAACGAACATCCGATATGAGGATTTCTAGGTCTTTTAATGACCGTTGTTACTCAGTTTGTTT
>JBLING010000083.1:0-9291 GCA_047639155.1 bacterium | reverse complement strand
AGACATTCTCGTCCACAACATTTTTTAAGAGGAAGTCTTGTTTCACAGTCGTTGCAAGATGTTGCAGGCTCTGTCGCCTTATGGTTGTGATAAAACTATCGGCAATCATATTTTGACTTTGTTCCCATATGAACTTGGTAGCAAGAATGTTAATACCTCTTTTTGGCATTTTACTCGCGAAATAATACACCGCCTGCGACTCCCCTTGGACATCGCGATAGCCACTGCTGTAGACTTTCTTTTGCTGATTTGTCGACATTTTTTGAAGTCCATACCAACACATTAATTCTGCTCTGTCTAAAAAAGATTGGTCCTTAAATTTCCGTTGTAAGACTTGAACATGGTACAAGCATGAAATATAATTTCCTTGTCGCAAGTTAATGTTAACCATCTCATAACAAGCCAGTTGCTGAAGAAGTTTGAATTCTGGCTCGGTCTTTAAAATATACAAATAGGTTGGGGCGTTGGAGTCTAACGAAGTCAATTCATTATGAATCGCTTTTTTGCGTTTTTGGATGTTTGGATGCGTTGACATTTCATCGTCGATGTCGTCATTATCTTTGATTGGAGACACAGAGTCAATCAGGTAATATTCCGATATCTTGAAACTATCTGTTTCTAATTTCTCCCAACTAAACTGAATTTGTTCGATTGGTAAATACCCATGTAGTAACACATCAAATCCTTTGTAAATCTCACTCGATTTATAACCCGCTCCTAAATAATAAGTCAATGCTTCCTTGTCTGCTTCAAATTCAGCTTCTCGACTGTATTTGTATTGCGACAATGTTCTTTCTTCGACATTTAATCCTCTGTAATCTCCGCCTTTCGCCCATATTTCTTTCTCATTTTCGAAGGATTGAAGCACATGTCTATTGGTATAGTGGCTAATTTCATGGGCCAACACATACGCCAATTGTGCTTCATTTTCCACTTTCCCAAACAGTCCAGCAGTTATATAAATTATTCCCTGATTGGTTGAGTATGCGTTCACTTTGTTCGACTTAATTGTGTAAACCCGTAAGGTTTCTTGTAAGTCTTTGTTGTTCTGAAGCAGCTTTTCAAGTATACTGTTTGCATACGTGCTTAAAGGGTCACCATATAAGACACCACCTCCGGTTAAGAGTGCGTGATTGTGATAATTCGTCAAAACGGCAAATTCTTGAGCTTGCCGTCTGTTTAAATCAGACTCTTGTTGGCTTACTTCAATATCGGATTTATACTTGTCACTAAATGCGGTTTTGAAATCATCAGGCATTGAGCCATCGCATTTCAACCGAGTAAAGTTTTCCAAATTTTGCCCATATAGTAATGAAAAACAACACAGGAAAATGGTTAGCAGAAATGGTCTCATGGGACAAATTACACGATTTTAATTTAAAGTTTTATGGAAATATCTCAAAATCAAAAGTGGTAAGTTTGTCACATAAAAAATCATAAATGGAGATTCGTTTCATTCTTTTGTTTTGTATTGGTAGTGGAATTGTTTGGTTCGTGTTGTCTGTTGCTTTTCGGAGACGATCTAAACTAAGACAGTTGTTCATTACCCTTGGAATCGTTCTAGGGTTAATTCCGTTATTACTCTATTTCGCAATGTCCCTATTTATGTTCATTAAAGAACGTCCATTTGTCGGCAATTATGAAGGAGATACAGGCGTTCAAGGAAGCGCCAGCTTAGATGTGTTTGATGACAATACGTTCACACTTAGATCTGACTCATGTGCTTCTGGATTTATTCAAGGAACCTGGGCTTATGACTTGACGGATAAGAATATTCATTTTACCTCCACGAGTCAGCGCATGGGTGAAACCATCCATACGAATTCAGACACCATTGTTATAAAAAACATACCCATTTGCATAAAACTAGTGCGCGAAATTAAAATGGTGCGCAGTGGAAAGCCATTGGTGGTTCCAATGGAAAAAATGGAGTTTTAACCTACAAATTGCTGTAGAAAATCTTGCTTTCTACGTACCGCTATTTCGAGTTCATCCCCATTGCTTAATTCCGCATATCCTCCTTTACCACGTTTGTACCCTTTTACGTGCTCCATATTTAGCAAGTAACTTTTATGGATTCTAAAGAACCCTGAGTCTGACAAAACCTCGTCAAAGTGCTTTAACGTTTTACAAATCGTCTTTTTACGCCCGTCACTAAAAACAAAATCAGTGAGGTTGTCGTTGGCCTTACAATAGACTATATCTTTCAATTGAGCGACCTCAAAACCCTCCATTTCGGGCAAAACGATTCGTTTTAATCGATGCTCTTCAACCTGCAAATTTGTTTTTAGTATTTGTGCTGAACGAAGTTGAACTTTATGTTCGATGTTGGAAGTTACCTTTTGCACTGCAACAATCAACTCTTCGATATCAATGGGTTTTAATAGATAATAAGACGCACTCATGTTCAGTGCTTTTAAGGCATAATTACTGAATGCAGTAACAAAAATGAGCTCAAATTCAATAGACTCAAGTTGTTCCAATAGGTCGAAACCATTTCCAAAAGGCATTTCGACATCAAGAAACACAATGTCTGGATTGAACTTGGCTATTGCTTCTTTCCCCTGATTAATGTTTTCGGCTTGTGCTACGACTTCTACATTGGAGCAGTATTTTTTCAAGTAATTCGCGAGAGTTACACGACTAGCCTCTTCATCTTCTATTATTATCGCTTTTAAATCAGTCAATTTCAATTATTTTTTTATCATCAACGTCAATACAGGGTAGGTCAATTTGCACCCGTGTGCCACTTCCATCTTCCTCAACATCTGAAATGCTACACGAAATGTTTATACCATGAACATCATTTAGCAGTTTTAACCTGGATGCTGTGTTTTTTAAACCTGTTGATTTTCCTTGTTTTTGATTCTTTGTTTTTATGCGTTCACTTTCAGTTCGGCCTATTCCATCATCTTCAATTAAAATGCTCAAAACATCACCAGCTTCTAAACCAAATCGTATAGTCAACTTCCCTTTGTTTTCTTTATACCGCAATCCGTGCCAAATAGCATTCTCAACGTACGGTTGTACTAGCATAGGCGGAATCATCAGCCTCTCAATTTCGATACGCTCGTCTACTTCAAAGGTGTAATCAAATTGATCTTGAAAACGGATATGCTCTAATCTCAGATACCGTTGAATCACCTCCAACTCTGCAGATAAATTTACAAAATCAAGCTCACTATGTTCCAATACCGTTCGCATTAAACGTGCGAATTCCGACAGGTATTTGTTTGCACTGCGTTCATCACTTTTAGAGATGAAACTATTTACGGAATTAAGGGAATTAAAAATAAAATGAGGGTTCATTTGACTCCTCAACGAACGAATGGATAAAAGTTTATTTGCCAGTTGTTTTTGCCTTGAACTTCTATAAAAGAATGCAAGTCCAACTAAAAGTAAAACCATCAACCCACCCAAAATGTAGTTGATCCTTTTTTGGGCAATTGCTTTTTCCGATTCCAACTGTTGTTTGCTTTCAAGCAGACCAATCTTTTCCTCGTCGAGTTCTTTGTCTCGAATCAATAATTCTATCTGCTTCTCTTTCTCATTAAATATGTTTTGTTCCGACACCCGTGCATCCATGGCCTGCTCTCGCTCTGTCAACAACTGTTCTTGCACTTTCACATACTTAGTGAAGCTTGCCTTTGCCTCTTCCATTTTGCCAAGCTGGGCGTATGCATCTGATAGTGCTTTATAGGTTTCACCCGTGCTTTTCAATTCACCTGCACCACTGGATAAATCTATATTTTCTTTCAGAAAAGGAATCGCTTCATCTGCGCGATTCATGAAAATATAATCATTCGCGATATTGGCATTGTTCGATAACATCCCGTGGTAGTCTTTTCTGTTTTTATTTATGGTCTTGGCTTTTTTCTCGTACTCAACACTTTTGTCGTATTCACCTATTGAGTTGTAAGACCGCCCAACACTTTGCCATGAATTTACTTGGGCCTCATCGGAATTGTACGAGTCTCCTAAAGTACCTGCCAACTCAAAGTACTTAAGCGCATTAATCGTGTCTTTCATTCCAGAGTAACACTTGCCAATAAAATCGTAGGTCTGACTCACCATTATCGTGTTGTCTGTTGTTCTATAACTCACGAGAAGTTGCTGGTAATATGTATTTGATTTTTTAAATTGGTTGTCGTTAAAATATGTTCTCCCAAGGGCTGTTTTAGCAAATAACTCATCTGTTATATTTTGCTTGGATTGAGCCAGTTTGAGGAATTGCAAATAATTTGTAATCGCCAATTTGAACTGGCCAGTACCCTCGTAGGATTGAGACAGGTATCGCAAAGTTTTATAGTATGCGTCTTGATCTCCTAATCTTTGAAAGATGTTTATCGCTTTTTGATAATAAACAACCGCGTTATTGAAGTCCAGTTTACGATAATGAATACTACCCAACGATTGATAGCCAAAGGCTTCACCCCTGTCATTTTCAATTGCAAAACTGATTTCTAACGCCTTTTGCACCGCTTCCAAAGCAGCGGACACATTAGAATCAAGTAGAAGTTTATTAGACTCATTAACCAACCGATACATTTCTGTCTCTTTCACCTGCTTCGCCTCTATTGCTTGAATAGTTGGTGATTGCGCAGCACATAGCACTGGCAGAATGATAAGGGAGCAAATGAATAGGTAGTTTTTAAACATTTCTAAATGACATCGCTACAAAGGTAAAGCATTGATTTACACAAATCGTCTCGCTAACTCAACGTATGCCAGCGGTGACTAAGTATAGAGTACACGCTATTGTCTATTTTGATAACGGTGACTCATTGTATACAGTCGAACACTAATTACTACAATTGGTACGTTTTAATAACCCGTATTTTAGTCAAAAAAATTATGAAAAACATCGTTTTAACCGTATGCGCAGCCGTGCTCATTCAAGTGAGTACTTGTGGCAACCAAGGATCTTATTCCTCTTCTACCAAAGGCAGGTCATTTTCAACTATTGACCAGCTGTATAAGGAGTATTCAGACAAGCATGAAAAAATTGAATCTATAAACGACACATACAGCAGTCTCGTCAATGGGCAGGGAAAAGCGCTCGCGGAATGGAACCAATACAACCAGTTTTCAATCGCGTATTGGTCTGAGGTGAAACAGTTCATAGGCAACTTCGACACCACTACCCAGCAAAACTTGAGTCAATTCTTTGACAAGCAGGAAGTCAATTATAAAAAATCGACCAAAGGTTTTAAGAAAGAAGGGGCAGCAATGACTGACAATTGGGATGCACTTGATAAAAAAATGAAAATGCTAAAATTATTGGCAAGCCATCATCAACTGGAAGCGTTTTTGAACGACAAAAAACCAGACATCAAGGTTTTGGAGGATTACAATAGTGAACTGAAAAAGCTAGATAATGAGGTTATAAAAGCCAACGACAATCTGACGAAAGATCCTAGTTTGGTTAGAAATCTAAAGTGATACTAGTAAATAATTGTCTAGGTAAAATAGGTTTAAACTCGTTTGAACTCAAAGGTTGAATGGTATTTGAGGTGTTCAATATATTATTAACGCCAAGCTTAAGAACCACATTGTTGATTTTTTTCTTATCATAATTCTGCTGGTAATAATAGTAGCGGTTGCCGAACTTCACCTTTACGTGTGCATCTGCAAAAAACCCGCCTTTGTGTATTGCCTGTTGGTTGGTTTCCCAAAACGGCAGTTTATGCTTAGAAATGTAGGACGTTTTTAGATCAAAAAACAAATCGTAATGCCTAAACCATCTTATATGTTTCAAAGCGCGTTGCTTCAAAAGATACTCGTAGTTACCGCTGATAAAATGTTGTGCTAGAATATCTGCGCTGGCGGTTTCTGGAGTGATATACCGGTAAACAAACATATATCTCGAGCCTTGCTGATTGTTTCTCAATAGTTTGCCGTAAAACGCACTATATCTAAGCGCTTGCGGTCTAAGCTGGTTTTGAACTGGGTCAAATAACCATTTGTCGTTTGACGCGGTTTGAAGGTATTTAAACTCTAGTGAAAGTAGAGAAGATATTGCAAGATGTGTTGTAGCAAATATTTTGATGATATGTTCTTGGCTTGTGGTTAAGGTGTTCTCTTGACTGACATGATAGAATGTCCCAAATTCAGTCGCAAGTGCAGGTGTCCTTGATACTTGGTTGGCTCCAAAGTCCAATTTCAACTGTTTCATTTTGTGAAAAAACTTTACTCCTGGATTGTAGATTAACGCATCGTCACTGTGTACACCGAGCGCGTGATGATATTTTAAACCCGTAATATTCGATTTGAAGAAGTGGGTAATGCTCGTCTGCCATAAGCCAATCTGATAATTCGCAAATTTCCTATTGGCCCAAGGCGCAGCTTCTTGTCGATTGTCTGCGAACACCAATTCGTTGGTTATTTTATGCTTCTGCAGCTTGATTTCATCCGAAATTTGAAACTTTAACTGCGAAAAGCTAAACCAAGACGAAGCTCTAAAGTCTTGCCATGTTTCATATTGAGGCATTACATCATTGTTGAACGACTCATAGGTTACTGTTGAATTTAATGCATGATTTAGTGACAGTTTTCTTTTCCAATTCAGTTTTGATAACCATAACATTCCATTATCGTTATATCCTGACGTTGTTTGAGGGTTTTCAAAACCGTATTGTACGGCTCCGGTATTCACCAGTAAGTACGACTGGAATGACACAACATTTTTAGCGTTATAATCCGCGTTCGTAAGACTTGTATAAATGCTATTGTTTTGGTTTTGTCTAGACCATGAATTTAAACCTCGACTATCATTAAACTCTTGAACATTTGCCATTGAATAGCCTGAGAATTGAATCTTTTTTGCTTTATTTTTCAGTTTGATAGCCTTATTCCACCGCAGAAAACCTTGTTGCCTTTTTTTGGTAGTATAGGCATAACCGGCACTAAAACCACTTTGCAACTCAGGACTACTTAGTCGTAACAGTTCACCAGATGTCTCAGCATTTGAATTGCTATGATTTGGCAAATAGCCTGTTCTCAACCCAAATGCTTCAGAACTTACGTTACGCAACAGAAAAGCTTTACCTGGGGAATTGGTTAGTGTAAACTCATGATGAGACACATCAATAGAAAGGTCGTTTTGTGTTAAACCATATTTTAAGAAAGAAGAATTACCAAAATTCTGGCCGTTTACCGAAATGGAAAACGAAATCAATAAAAGTATAATCAGCCAGCCTTGTCTCATTGTTTAATGTCCGATGTTATGTGTAACGGTTTCGCCAAAATACTGCTTCTTATTTCCGGTGAATAGTATTGGTAAACGTAGCTTTCTGCCGGTGCAAACCGTCCCTGTATTGTAGGCTTTAGCGACAAACTCAGTTGCTTCGTGGTGTTTGCTTTTAGGCCAAGGAAATAGAATACTAGCTCGTCGCCATTTGACTCAAAATAATCAAATACGCCCTCTTTTTTGAGGAACCTTAACTCTTCCATACTGTATGTAGCTCCAGCAGGAATATGGATAACCGCTACAATCTGAGGTTTATCAATATCGGTTTTGTTGGTAATATCGATAGATGCAATTATGTCATCCGATTTTGTCGCTTCATTCCGATTAAAAGAATAATCCAAAACCAATTCGGCATGTTCAACTTTGTCTATTTGTTCGAGCCAAGACATTTCACAGGTGTAAGGCATTTGGTTTTTTGAGGCGCATTCAACCCAAACGGTATGAACTCCTGATTGTAAGATCTCTTCCGGGATTATTATGCTTTTGGTTCGCGCATTGTCTGTAGATGGACTTAACTCGGTAAGCTCGGTTCCATCAACCCAAACGACATACTTTTCATTCGAATTTCTTGCGCTAAAGTAATCAACATAATTACTGAGCGCTTCTAGCGCCAAAGCAGTAGCTTGAGTATTTCCAAACCCATAAGATGTTTGGGATTTCATAATTTGGTTGATTAATTTGGTTGCAAAAGCGTTAGGCACTTTATCAAGTTCATATGAAGCCAATAACGCTAGCGACATTACTTCAACATTCAACGATTTTACGCCTGATTTCATAATTGAACCACTGGTTTTAAAAGCGTGAAACTCTTTCTTATTGCAGTGTTCTTCCAAACGCTGTAAACACATTGTCGCCCTACTGCTTTGTCGCCTGTTGGTATAAATACCAGCAAGCAGCGCGACTTTATAAGCATCAAATACAAGTGCAACATCCACTTCAATCGCTGCTATCTCCTTCGATAAGTTTCTTTGTGTTGTGCGTGAAAGTACCCAAGTGACATATGCGTTGTCGGTTGCATAGTTAGAACTAAAGAAGTCGTATTTCCCTTGGTGAAAATTAAATCCTCCTTTGCCATCTCTTTGGTCCAACACCCAGTTTAAGTTTCGATCGAACATTTTTTCGTCGATTTCCAAACCAAGATCTCGGGTTAAACTAAATTGTAACAAGCCATAAGCCGACAGCGAAGTATGTGGCGGATTGCGTCCAAACCATTCAAACCCACGACTTGGAGTTTCATACGCTACCAGTTTATCATAACCCATTCTAATCTTATTAACCAAATCTGATCTTTGGTAACTTGAGTTTTTCTGCAGCACTTTCAATGCCATTATATTTGGATAATTCGAGGACGATACTTGTTCAAAACATCCGCTCGGTTGGCGCACCATACGCTTGGATGTTGACTCCATTAATTCAACAAAATCATTCAAAACTGCAAACCGTAACTCAGCTGATCCAGTTACCACTTCATTGACTTCCAATTCCATTTTGTCACTGGTTTTATTCCCAGCTATTATTTCGTTGCGCGCATGACCCTTTTTAAGAATTGGGATCATGTGTTTATTTGAGTTTCTACTTATATCGTCGAATTGATAGGTATATTGAAACTCAATAGATTCACGCTTATTGCCAGTTGTTAAATTGACGAAAACACTTTTGGATTCATTCCCCAACAAATCTATCGTATACTTATTTACGTCCTTATTCAGATATAAAATGTAAGTCAATGTCTTTGGTTCTTTACCGTTATTCATACAGCGCAATTCAACATTTGCCACGTCGCCGGCTGTTAACGTTGTTGGGATGTTTGTGAAAATCTCAACTTCGTCTTGCACAGTGATCGCTTTGGAGGTTGTAAACACCTTACCTGATGCCGTCACTCCTTCACAGAAAGCGATCATACCATCATTTTTATTTGGCACATGAAAGCGCTGTGTGCTTTCTCCCTTGTAATTCGAAGATGCTTCTCCATACCAATAGGTGGTTTTGTCGTTTAAGCGGATAGGTCCAGGTTGAGATATTACATTTTGCCGGTAGTTGTT
>JBLING010000082.1:0-9295 GCA_047639155.1 bacterium | reverse complement strand
AATAATTGCCACAACTTGGTTATTAGCCAAATATTGGATGCCTTTGGGCGCCAGCAAATCGCTTTTAGCCAATATGATTTTTGTGGTATTAATCGTTGCGCTTATTCTCGGTTTATTCTATCTATTAGAACGATACTATACACGCATCTTGCACTGGTGTTTGCGGAACAAATGGAAGTTCCTTTCACTCCCAATAATCATCATTGCGTTTGGACTTTTGGGATGGATTGGATTTAGCAAAACGCTCGGTTTTATTCCAAAAGGGCTGGACAAATTAAATGTTGATATCCGCACAACAGCTATCTGGTCAAAGCTAGACCACACATTTCCAGGTATAGGTAAAGAGTTTATGCCTTCGTTGGATGAAGGAAGCTTTTTACTCATGCCAACTTCAATGCCACATGCTGGGATACAACAGAACAAAGAGGTCGTCCAACAGCTTGATATGTTGTTGGCGAATATCCCTGAAGTTGAATTAGCCGTAGGTAAACTCGGTCGAGTAGAATCCGCTTTAGACCCTGCCCCTATTTCGATGTATGAAAACATAATAAACTATAAACCGTAATACATTTTATCGAAGAAGGGACATCGTGAGCGGTTTAAAGTCGACAAAAACGACAATTTCATTACGACAAATAACGATACGCTAAGCAATGCCGATGCTTTAAAATTAGGGATAAGTAAAACCGAATTGGTGTCAGATAAAAACGGAAACTATTTCCGGAATTGGCGCGATCATATAAAATCTCCGAACGACATCTGGGATGAAGTCATCAAGGTCACTAATATTCCTGGCGTAACATCAGCGCCTAAGCTCCAACCCATTGAAACACGTTTGGTGATGCTTCAAACCGGGATGCGAGCACCAATGGGAATAAAAGTGTACGGGCCAGATTTAGCAACAATTGAATCATTCGGACTACAACTCGAATCCATTCTTAAAGAAGTCCCATCGGTTAAGACTGAATCTGTTTTTGCGGACCGCATTGTTGGTAAACCGTACATCCATTTTAATATTAACCGAGAAGAAATCGCACGCTATGGTCTTTTGGTTGATGACGTACAACAAACCATAGAGACCGCTATCGGTGGAATGAAAATATCTTCTACAGTGGAAGGACGAGAACGGTTTCCAATTCGTGTGAGATATCCTCGAGAGTTGCGAGACGATCCAGATAAGTTGAAAAAAATACTAATTGCAACCCCAATTGGGGTTCAAGTTCCACTTGCCGAATTGGTCGAAATTGAATATGTCCGTGGACCTCAAGTCATCAAAAGTGAAAATACTTTCTTAGTAGGATACGTATTACTGGATAAAAAAGATGGGTTTGCAGAGGTAGATGTTGTTGAAGCAGCCCAGGAGATTATCAATGCTAAAGTCGAAAATGGTGAATTGACAGTTCCCTCAGGAATCAGCTTTAAATTTTCAGGTAGTTATGAAAACCAAATACGCGCCGAGAAGAGATTGGCTGTGATTGTCCCGCTTGTTCTTTGTATCATTTTTCTGATCCTATATTTTCAATTTAAATCTGTCACTACTTCATTAATGGTTTTTAGTGGAATTGCAATGGCGTTTAGCGGTGCATTTGTACTGCTTTGGCTTTACGGACAGTCATGGTTTGGTGATTTCTCTGTTTTGGGAACGAATTTTAGAACTTTATTTCAGATTCACCCCATTAACCTAAGTGTAGCAGTTTGGGTTGGGTTCATTGCCCTTTTTGGAATTGCAACAGACGATGGTGTACTTATGGGTACATACCTTGATCAAAGTTTCAAAAAGCATAAAACTGACACCATAAAAAGTATCCGCGAAGCAGTGGCCACCGCTGGTCAAAGAAGAATAAAACCAGCAATTCTAACCTCAGCTACAACTATAATCGCCCTAATGCCCGTGTTAACATCAACTGGCCGGGGTGCCGACATTATGATTCCAATGGCCATACCCGCATTTGGGGGAATGATGGTTGCTTCCATTACCTATTTCATCGTACCTGTTCTTTATTCTATGCGGGAAGAACGTAAACTTAACAAGGCTAAAAATGAAAACTAAATATATCATCACCCTGCTTTTATCTTGTTTTTCGATCTCCTCTCAAGCCCAAACACTTGAAACTTATTTGGAAATCGCGGCTCAGAACAACCCGAAATTAAAAGCAAAATATGCCGAGTTTGAAGCTGCCCTTGAACGTATTTCCCAAGTGAATACTTTTTCCGACCCAAATGTGTCGTTTGGTTATTTTATTCAGCCAGTTCAGACGCGTGTTGGCCCTCAAAATCTAAAAATTGGATTGTCTCAGATGCTACCTTGGTTTGGGGAGCTTAAAGCAAAAGAGACTGTTGCTGCCTTACAAGCTGAATCTCTGTTTAAAGTGTTTGAAGATGATAAAAATGCTTTGTATAACACGGTAAAAGCAGATTGGTTTACACTCTATGCACTCAATCAACAATCTTATTTTCTTAAGGAAAACATAAAGATTTACCGCATCTACAAAGACTTAGCGACTGTGTCCTTCAAAAATGACAAGTCGAGTATGGCCGATGTCCTCCGCGTAGACATCGCTATTGACGATCTGGAAACACAAGTGATAATTCTCGACCAGAAGATTGTACCCATCGTTGCATCATTCAACTCCTATTTAAACCGGTCAATTTTTGCTGATATTGATTTGCCTGAACAATTAACATCGATCGACACAAGCTTAATGGACATAAAAAGTAACAATCTAGTTTCACAAAATCCTTTGGTTGGTGCGTATGCGCTGCGTATTGAGGCACTTGAATCTCAGGCATTGGTTGTGCAAAAACAAAACAACCCAAAGATTGGTGTTGGACTGGATTACGTGTTTGTTTCCAAAATAGAAGGGTCTTCCATTCCTAAAAATGGCAATGACATATTCATGCCCATGATGTCACTTAGCATTCCTATACATGGTCGTAAAAATAAAGCACGTATTAAAGAAGTTGAGTTCAAACAAGTAGCGGCGGACAGCTCTTTACAATGGTTTACAAATCGCCTTAACGTTCGAGTGCAACAAGAAAATTACTTGCTTAAAAGTGGAATCGAAATGATGGATTTAATGGATGCGCAAATCGAACAGACCCAACGCGTGATTTCCCTCCTGACTGTGGCGTACAGTAATGCCGGGAAAGATTTTGAAGAAATACTGCGCTTGGAGCAGAAGTTACTACACTATAAAATTAATAAAGTAATGGCAGAATCTCAGGCACACAAAGCTGTTGCTGCTATTGAATATTTAACAGGAACAATATAAAACATATGAAAAGATTTAATAAAGCAAGTATTGTGCTTGCAATAGCAACATTGGCTATAGGCCTGTTTGTCGGCGCTTTGGTTTTTAAGACCGACAGTAATACGGAGGAACACAATCATAGTAACACTAAGGATCAAACATGGACCTGCTCTATGCATCCTCAAATAAGGCAATCAAAGCCTGGACAATGTCCAATTTGTGGTATGGATTTGATTCCTGTAAATGTAAGCGGTGACGTAGATGGCAACCCAATGGAAATTGTAATGACGCCAACGGCAATGCAGCTCGCAAACATTCAAACGACTGTAATTAAAAAGCGCAAACCAGTAAAGGAAGTACGAATGACAGGTAAAGTGCAGGTTGATGAACGTAAAAAATATGTTTTGTCGTCACACATTCCAGGAAGATTAGAACGTTTACAACTTAGCTTTACTGGTGAATCGGTGCGAAAAGGACAAACCATTGGTTACGTGTATTCGCCTGACCTTGTAACGGCACAAGAAGAACTCATTCAAGCAAATAAATATCGTGAATCTCAACCTGGCTTATTTCAAGCGGCAAAAGAGAAACTTGCAAACTGGAAAATAAGTATTGCTCAAATAGACGACATCGTTTTAACTGGCAAAATCGTTAAGGAATTCCCAATCGTCGCAGATCATAGCGGCATTGTTTTACTTAAAAAAATAGAACTTGGTGATTATATTCAGAAAGGACAGACCTTGTTTGAAATTGCGGACTTGAGCTCAGTCTGGGTTCAATTTGACGTTCATGAGTCAGATATGGCGTGGGTAAAAAAAGGAAATACGGTTGAGTATCACATTCAATCTATGCCCGGCAAACAATTCAATGGTCGTATACAGTTTATTGATCCTGTAGTTAATCCATCAACAAGGGTTGCAAATGCGCGTATAGAAGTAAATAACCAGTCCGGGTTTTTAAAGCCTGAGATGTTTGCTACTGGAATTGTTAAAAGTCCTGTCGGCAAAATCTCTGAAGAAATCATTGTACCGAAATCTGCCGTTATGTGGACCGGAGAAAGGTCGATTGTTTATGTAAAGACAAGCGCCGAAAAGGGAATTGCATTTATGCTCAGAAAGGTAACACTTGGGACTTCCTTAGGGGATGATTATGTGATAAAAGATGGGTTAGAAGAAGGGGAAGAGATTGCAACAAATGGCACATTCAGTATAGACGCAGCTGCACAGCTTGCGGGCAAACCAAGTATGATGAACCCAGATGGTGGAGCTATAATGACAGGACACAATCACGGCGGCACAAGTAAGAATAAAACCGGTAGTTCAAGTGTTTACATATCCAATTTGAATCCAGAAGCCAAGATTGCTGTACAGAAGGTAATTACGAGTTATTTGGTTTTCAAAGACAACCTAGTAACCGATGACTATGAGCAAAGTAAGATTTCCGGAGCACTAGTCATAAAGGAAATTGACATAGTGAATATGGCTCTATTTAAAGGCCAATCTCATGAAATTTGGATGAAATATCAATCCCAAATGCTTAAACATTCAAAAGCCATTTCCAATTCTAAAACCATAGATGATCTGAGAGAATCCTTCAAACTCATCTCAATACAAATGGTCGGTGTAGTTAAAAGTTTTGGGCCATTTGATGAAACGCTTTATGTGCAAAATTGTCCTATGGCAAACAGCAACAAAGGAGCGGATTGGCTCAGTCAATCCAAAAATGTGCTAAACCCATACTTCGGGCAGTCAATGTTAACCTGTGGGAGCACTATTCAAATCATTAATTAACATTTTAAGTCAACAATTATGGAAACATCTGAATTTTTTGTTAGAGGAATGATTTGTAGCAGTTGTTTAAAGTTGCTGACAACAGAAATGAACGCTATTGGTGCCGAAGTACTTGACATACAATTGGGTAAAATCACCATTCGATACAACCCGAATTTGGTAAGTCAAGAACTGATTAAAAGCAAGGTAGAAGCCAATGAGTTTGAAATAATCACTGACCCAAAACTAATTTTAGCTGAGACTACAAGGTGCTGGATTATCAATTATGTATGGAACGATTTCAAAGAAGAAAAAATCTCGGACTTTTTACCAAACAAAATAAAACGTCCGTATTACTTACTGAGTCGGAATTTCACCAAGACTTTTAATATGAGCATCAAAAACTATGAACAAAAACTAAAAATAGAACGAACAAAAGAAAAGATAGAACTTGAGGACATGAGTTTCAGTGAAATCGCATATGACCTCGGTTACGACAATTTGTCTTCGTTGTCAAGACTGTTCAAAAACCATACAGGAATGAGTTTGGCTGAGTATAAAAACAGCAGAGGAAAGAATCGGATTCCGATTGACAAAATCGGTTAAGTAATGATGGAAAACGGATAAAGTTTTAAAAAGAAAAAAATAGAATTTTACACCTTAAAAATATCACAATGGGAGAATTAAATTACAAACGTTTAGGCGTTTCATTTGGGTTAACTGGCACAATCTTGTATTTAGGATGCATGATTCTAATGGTGCTGTTTGGCAAGTCTGGTACAGTCGAGTTTTTCAACAATGTATTGCACGGTCTTGACGTTGGACCAATAATTAAAATGAAAATAAGTTTCGGTTTCTCCGTATTGGGGTTGATTTACACGTTTATTATTGGATGGTGCGTTGGAGCAGGAATTGCTGGTTTTTACAATGCGAGCTCTAAATATATTAAATAGGTCTACCATAATCCAACCCGGTAATGACAAAAATAATAGTCCTAACAGACTTTTCGTTTACTGCGAAAAAAGCAACAAATATTGCGCTTAAGTTGGCACAGTCAACGAAGTGCCAGTTGCACTTTTTTCATACCATTTTAACCCCTATTGATTGGGTCAAACTGAGTCTGGAGAAGGAAAACCTATATCCTGAAGTGAAGGTGAAAATTGCAAAAGCAAAAAGTGAGCTAAGCGCAATTAAGATCATTTGTGACCATAAAGGAATAGAATATAACGGGCATCTTACCTTTAACAGGGGTGGAGAAAATTTAACGGAGTATATACACCAAAACGACTATGACCTTGTAATCATGGGTTCTCATGGAATTCATGGAGTAGAAAAAGTAATTGGCACAAATACAACTCAAGTTGTTAATCAGGTACAGATTCCTGTCTTGGTAGTAAAAGGCCAAACTTCTGAAACGGCCTTTAAAAATGTTGTTATTTATTTTGACAATCAAAAAGATGCTGCAGATATGTGGCATAACATTAACAAAACCCCTCAGTTTAAGGCTTGTAAATATCACTTCGTGTCCTCTAAGAAACTGTCGATTGAAGAGCACTCAAAGGTTGCCCAATTTTATGCTGATCTAGTTGAAGCATTTCCAAAGTTAGGTTTCTACAAAACAGAATTGTTGTATGATGATGTCTGGACATCATTTATGAATTATCTGTCCCCTCTTAAAGAACCACTTGTTGTTCTAAACGACAATCATAATGGGATCGACTCGTTTGAATCACGCAATAGGTCACACTTTTTTAAATTTATGAATCACCAATCAATACCAACACTTTGTCTCTAACAGGTTGAAATCAATAAGTATGGATCACAAACATCATTCTCATCAGAAAGCGCATCACGGAGAGCAAGGACATAATCATCATAAAATGATGATTGAAGACTTCAGGAGACGATTTCTTCTTTCTGCTCTACTAACAATACCTGTTTTGGTATTGTCCCCGATGATTCAAAAGTGGCTTGGTGTAGATTGGTCATTTAACTATGGCAGCATTCTCCTATTTGCATTATCTACGGTTATCTATATTTACGGCGGATGGCCCTTTTTCCTTGGAATTGTAAAAGAATTAAAGGGGAAATCGCCTGGGATGATGACCCTAATTTCTGTCGCCATCTCAGCAGCCTATCTGTATAGTGCGGCTGTGACTTATGGACTAGAAGGGAAAACTTTCTATTGGGAATTGGCAACATTGATTGACGTCATGCTAATTGGACATTGGCTAGAAATGCGTTCCATTTTAGGTGCGAGTAAAGCCTTAGAATCATTAGCCGCTCTTATGCCAAGAGAAGCCCACCTTGTGGGTGAGAACGGTATAATCACAACACCAGTTTCGGCCTTAAAAAAGGGCGACCTTATATTGATAAAGCCTGGAGAGAAAATACCTGCAGACGGTGTTGTGGAAGAAGGCGAAAGCGAAGTGAACGAAAGTATGCTAACAGGTGAAAGTAAACCTGTTTCAAAGGCGGAGGATGACTCAGTTATTGGTGGAGCTATTAATGGTAATGGAACTTTAAAAGTCCGGATCTTAAACCTTGGTCAAAATACTTTCTTATCCCGCGTTATCCAAATGGTTCAGGATGCCCAAAAACAAAAATCCAAAACCCAAAGATTAGCAGATGTCGCAGCTAAATGGCTAACACTCATAGCCCTAGTAGTTGGGACAGGTACGTTTGTTACCTGGCTGTTGTTAGGAGAAGAATTGTCATTTGCCTTGGAAAGAATGGTTACAGTAATGGTGATATGTTGCCCACATGCTTTGGGATTAGCCGTGCCACTTGTAGCCTCGATATCAACCAGTATATCCGCTAAAAATGGTCTATTAATTCGTAACCGCGCAGCGTTTGAAAATGCACGAAAAATAACTACAATTGTTTTTGACAAAACTGGAACCCTTACTAAAGGTTCACATGAGGTTTCCCAAATCGTCTCATTCGACCCATTATACACAGAAGATCGAATTCTACAATTGACAAGTGCGGTTGAAGCACCGTCTGAGCACCATATCGCAAAAGGTTTATTGCGAAAATCTACTGAAAAATTTGTCGATATCCCATCTGTAAAATCGTTTAAATATACAGCAGGTATCGGAGTTAACGGAGTTGTGGAAGGCTTGCATATTAATGCTGGAGGATATTTAATGCTAGAAGCCATGGGAATAAAAGCACCTAAAAAAACGGAAGATGAAACGCAAACGAAAATTTTTTTAACGGTTGAACATAATCTCATAGGATATATCACCTTTGAAGATGAAATAAGAGAATCGTCATATGGCGCCATTGAAAACCTTAAAAAACAAGGCATAAAGTGCCATTTGCTTACTGGTGACAATGAAGCGGTTGCCAAAAGTGTAGCCGCTAAACTCGGTTTAGATGATTACAAGTCACAGGTTTTGCCAGATCAGAAACAACTTATAATTAAAGACCTTCAAAATCAAGGCGAGTTTGTGGCAATGACAGGCGATGGGGTGAATGATGCACCCGCCTTGGCCCAAGCGGATATTGGCATAGCAATAGGATCAGGTACAGACGTAGCTGCAGAAACAGCAGATATTATTTTAGTAGACAGTGACCCAAAAGACATCAACAAGTTAATCTTGTTTGGAAAGGCTACCCATAGAAAAATGGTGCAAAACCTTGCATGGGCGACGGGTTACAATGTGGTGGCGCTACCACTGGCTACAGGCTTTGTCCCAGGCCTTATAATAAGCCCTGCGTTTGGTGCTGCTTTGATGGCGATTAGCACCGTTATTTGTGCAGCAAATGCGCAATTATTAAAGAGAGCAATGAAAATGTAAATAAATTCTTACAATTAAGACCAGAAGAATGCGTATAAATCCATTAAATTTGAGACAATCTAGGAAATCGTGATCCGCAGACTGGCTTCCATATCGCTATTAATTATCATTGCTTTTGCAAGCATCGGCTTTAATGTCAATGCACATATTTGCCAAGGCAAAGTAAAAACGATAGCTATTTTTATTGAAGCTCAAGCCTGTGAGGCAATGGAGAGTGGTTCTTGCACTGAAGTACCTCCTCTAAGCGGTATCAACCGCGTACCTTGTTGTAACAATTTGCATTTCTGTTCGGATGTGTCTGAATTCGAATCCCCAACTTTTATTCAAACAGATAGCCAAACGGCGGATTTATCTCCAGTTTATTCAACTTTGGTTGAATCTCCAAACCAGATAAATAGACCTTTCGTTTGTTTATTTGATACTGGACCTCCAATTGGCGGTGACCAGGATGTTCAAGTTCTATATCAAG
>JBLING010000081.1:0-9322 GCA_047639155.1 bacterium | reverse complement strand
TTACAGAAGTATAAAGCCAATCATTATAACGTTCAATTGTGTGAGCAGCACATGAAACTTTAGCATTGCGTTGTACTTTGATCTAAATGCCTTGGTGTTATTTAGGCTACGTAACACGAGCCAATGAACAATAAATAACAGTCCTACTAAAGCGATAAGCAGTCCGTCATGAGCTGTTGAGGATTGGAAGAAATAGATCAAAAGCCCAATTGCAACCACATTCAGCAGCAATTGGTATACTTCAGCACCTTTTTTACCCAACTTCACTGCCAATGTTATCTTGCCATTCTCCGTATCGCCTTCTATGTCTCGTATATTATTAATGTTCAACACCCCAGTGGCGAGCAGTCCTATACTACAAGCCGGAATGATAGACTGAAAGAATCCATGGTCAAATTTGCCAACATGCAAATAATAAGTACCGAGTACGGCAACCAATCCAAAGAAAATAAATACGGCCATATCACCTAAAGTACTATAACCATATGGGGTTTTACCGGCAGTATATTTTATGGCTGCGCCGATACTTATCAAACCAATTACAAACAATACAATAAGCCCAATTTCAATAGATACAAATGCTTTCCAAAGCAAAACCATACCGCATAAAAGCGTAAGAACTGAAGTCACAATTAGTGCTGCGCGCATTTGTTTCTCTGTAATGGTGCCGCTTGCTAGAGCCCTGTCTGTTCGAGTGTGGTCATCCGTTCCTTTTTTGAAATCGCCGTAATCGTTGGCAAAATTAGACAGGATCTGAAGGAGAATAGCAGTGGCTAAAGCCAACCCAGTAATACTCCAATCGTGTTGATAGAAGAAATTTGCTAATATAGATCCAGTGGCAATCGACGCTATCGCTAACGGTAAAGTTCTTAGTCGAGCTGCTTGGACGAATGCTTTCAGCATTGTGTTATTTTATAACATCAAGTTCGCGACCAATCTTAATAAAAGCATCAATAGCTTTATCTAGATGGTGCTGATCGTGACCAGCTGAAACTTGCACGCGAATACGTGCTTGTCCTTGTGGAACCACAGGGAAGTAAAATCCAATCACGTAAATCCCTTCTTCCAAAAGCTTATTTGCAAATTCCTGAGACAACTTCGCCTCATATAACATGATTGGAACAATAGGATGTGTACCTGGTTTAATATCAAATCCAGCATCAGTCATCTTGCCCCTAAAATAATTCGTATTTTCTTCAAGCTTATCTCTGAGGTCCGTAGTTTCACGCAACATATCTAAAACAGCAATGCTTGCGCCAACAATAGAAGGAGCAACTGTATTAGAGAATAGGTACGGTCTAGATCGCTGACGTAGAATATCGATAATTTCTTTTCGACCAGATGTAAACCCTCCCGAGGCACCACCTAGTGCTTTACCGAGTGTTCCAGTGATAATATCAATTTTACCCATCACATCGCAGTGCTCATGTGTTCCTCGTCCAGTTTTACCCATAAAACCACTGGCATGACATTCGTCAATCATAATCAATGCTTCGTATTTTTCGGCGAGTGCAACAATTTTATCCAACTGGGCGATTGTACCATCCATTGAGAAAACTCCATCAGTTACAATAATTCTGTTGTTTGCGCCTTGACTTTCTTTTAGACAACGCTCAAGGTCTTCCATGTTGTTGTGCTCAAAACGGAATCGAGCTGCTTTACACAAACGAACACCGTCAATAATTGAAGCATGGTTTAACGCATCACTAATAATGGCATCCTCTTTGCCTAAAATAGGTTCGAATACGCCTCCGTTGGCGTCAAACGCAGCTGCATAAAGAATCGTGTCCTCTGTCCCTAAAAACTCAGATATCTTTTTTTCCAGTTCCTTATGAATGTCTTGGGTCCCACAAATAAACCGTACGGAAGAAAGACCATATCCATGTGTATCAATGGCATTTTTTGCGGCTTCGATCACTTTTGGATGTGAGGAAAGTCCAAGATAATTGTTGGCACAAAAATTTATAACTTTTTCTCCTGTATTCAGCGTAATGTCCGCAGCTTGAGGAGAGCTAATTACGCGCTCACTTTTAAACAATCCTGCTTCTTTAATGCCTGCTAATTCTTTTTGTAGATGTGGTTTTAAGGTATCGAACATTGGATGATAAATTTTGAACAAATCAACAGCTTTTTTTGATTAATACCTTTCTAAACCGAAGGTGAAATGGCCTTTATTCATCATTAATCGATTATTTGGCCTAAAAAACATGATTTTTATCGGGGGTCGCCAACCTTTTTGGCGTAAAATGGTTTGGATAGTATTGGCTTAAATAAATGTTACTTTTGCCGCAGTTTAAAGGCAAGGCATCCACAAGCTCAATGACCTAAATATACATTTTTCGAATGGCAGAAGAAAAGAATAAGAAACCCAAAATTGTCGTGAAAAAAGAATCCGGCAAACCAGAAAAAAAAGGGGGCCTTCCTAGATTTAGTATGAGCTGGATTTACGTCTTAATTGCCGTAATTCTACTTACACTTTTGTACTTTCCTAACGGTGGTGAGAAAACCTTACAAACTAGGGAGTTACATGAAATGTTAGCCAATAGAGAGGTGGCGAAAGTTGAGATAATCAACAAAACCAAGGCCTACATCTATTTGACCGACAGTGCAAAGAAATCTGAGAAGTATACCAAAGAAAAAAGAGACAAAGGTTTTAGTCGACCTTTAAATCCAGAAGCTCCAGATTATACAGTCAAACAAATTCCTGATTTCAAAACCTTTAAAGAGGATATTGAATCTGCTCAAGTAGGAATAAATCCCAAGGAGCATGTCTTAATCGACACAAAAGAAGAAAGCGATTACAGCGGTGTAACCAACTGGATTATTTTCTTCGCTTTATTATTTGGGTTCTGGTATTTGATGATGCGCCGAATGGGCGGTCAAGCAGGTGGTGGCGCTGGTCAGATATTCAACATAGGGAAGTCAAAAGCGCAGTTGTTTGATAAAGATACCAAGGTGAATGTAACCTTCCACGATGTGGCTGGATTAGAAGAAGCTAAAATTGAGGTGATGGAGATCGTTGATTTCCTTAAAAACCCTAAAAAGTATACAGATTTAGGAGGTAAAATTCCAAAAGGAGCACTTTTGGTGGGCCCTCCAGGAACCGGCAAAACGTTACTTGCTAAGGCGGTAGCAGGAGAGGCAAATGTGCCTTTCTTTTCTCTATCAGGTTCTGATTTTGTAGAGATGTTTGTTGGTGTCGGTGCCTCTAGAGTACGGGACTTATTTAAGCAAGCAAAAGAGAAAGCACCGTGTATCATTTTTATAGATGAGATAGATGCAATCGGACGTGCACGTGGCAAAAACGCCATGCAAGGTTCAAACGATGAGCGTGAAAATACCTTAAACCAATTGTTAACGGAAATGGATGGGTTTGGTACAGACTCAGGAGTTATCATATTGGCAGCAACAAACCGTGTTGACGTTTTAGACTCGGCATTGTTAAGAGCTGGTCGATTCGACAGACAGATTTATGCAGATATGCCTGATTTGAATGAGCGACGCGCCATTTTTGATGTCCACCTCAAACCTTTGAAAATTGTGAAGGATTTGGATCGCGATTTCTTAGCGAGGCAAACGCCAGGATTTAGTGGTGCTGATATTGCCAATATGTGTAATGAAGCCGCACTTATCGCAGCGCGGAAGAATAAAAAAATTATTGAAAAGCAAGACTTCTTAGATGCCGTTGATAGAATTATTGGTGGATTAGAGAAGAAGAATAAAATTATTACACCAGAGGAGAAAAGGTCTGTTGCTGTACATGAAGCTGGTCACGCAACAGTGAGTTGGTTGTGTGAACACGCCAGTCCATTGGTCAAAGTTACTATTGTACCAAGAGGGAGAAGTCTTGGTGCCGCATGGTATCTTCCAGAAGAGCGTCAAATAACAACAACAGAGCAGATTTTGGATGAAATGTGTGCAACCCTGGGTGGTCGTGCCGCAGAATTTGTAACGTTTGTTAAAATATCCACCGGTGCTCTAAGCGACCTGGAAAAGGTGACGCGTCAAGCAATGGCCATGGTTTCCATTTATGGTCTGAATGACAAAATAGGTAACGTTTCATATTACAACCTGAATGAAGGTTTTACCAAGCCGTTTAGTGAGCAGACTGCTGCGTTGATTGATTCTGAAATTAAGAAGGTAACCGACGAACAATATCAACGTGCAATCAAAATATTATCTGAAAACCGGGATAAACTTGACCAACTGGCAGAAAAGTTATTGGAAAAAGAGGTAATCTTTAAAGAAGATTTAGAATCGATTTTTGGCAAAAGAGCATGGGAAAAGGCTGAAGAGCCAATGAGAAAAGTTAAGACGGATACTGAGAAAGATGTTGTAGTTGAAAACGACATTGATGAAACAACTGATACCGTTGAGGAACCATCTGCAGAAAGCGAAGAAACCACAACAGAGGAATAGAATAGTTTAATAAAATACCAAGGGGGCTTCGAAAGACGCCTCCTTTTTTTGTGCTTTCAACCTACCTTTGATTTCATGATTCATCGAAATCGTCAGCTGGTGTTTGGTCAAAGAACTGCGATTTATTTTTTATCTTTAGTTGTTGTTACACTTTACTGTGTCTTTTTAGTTCCAGTAGGCGCATATATTCTTTCAGGTAATCTTGCTGCATACCTTATTATTGGGGCTATTGTTTGGCTTTCATTTTTGTTTGTTTTCTCGTTTAAATCTAACCCAACTGCATTAAGTAAAGTGGTTAAATGGGCGGTTTCATTTATTCTAATTTTATTGATAGGTCATTCCGTTTTACAAAGCATTGGCAGAAAGATTGGACAGGAGTTGGCAAAACATGGGGTAGTAACTCAAGCAACTTTAATAGACAAAGAGGTTAAATCAGGACGTTCATCTCCTCCACAATTCAACTTAACTGTTCAATATGCCAATGAAAACGCTGCGAATTCTATTGAGACATTTAAAGTTTCATTGAAAGAATTTGAAGCAATGGAAATAAACCAAGTGTTCTCGGTTAGGTACTCAAGACGATATCCGGCATTAATGAGGGTAGAAGTGAAGTGACCAGGACTTAAAATCCCAAACCAATTTGCCCTGTACGACTAAACAAGGATTGATTTAGGACAATCTTTTCTTTGTTCAATTTGTATTTGATTCGCGCCAATTTGAACTGCTGCTTAATCATGTTTGAATAATTTCCTTCGCCGGACATACGCGTTTTAAACCGGCTATCCTGAACGTTACCACCATGACAATCTGCAATGTGCATCAGCACTTTTTTTCTTCGACCTGGGAAATGGCGTTCCAACCAATCGCTAAATAGTTCTTCAACGCAGCCATTTAATCGAACTACAGTATAATTCATAGCAATCGCCCCAGCCTTTGAAACTGCTTCAGCCACGTCCATAATTTCATGGCTGTTAATGGCCGGAATAATCGGTGCCATCATTATGCTGACAGGTATGCCAGCAGCCGTTAATGTTTCAATTGCCTGTAACTTACTTTTTACTGATGCCGTGCGGGGTTCTAGTATACGTCTAAGCGAGTCATCAACCGAAGTAATACTAAAAATGACTTGCGCTAGATTGTCTTTGGCCATATCACTTAAGATGTCAATGTCACGGGTAACCAAGCTATTTTTTGTAATGATACCAATTGGGTTTTTGTGTGTTTGGCAGACTTTCAACAAACCCCTGGTGATTTTAAGTTTGCGTTCTATAGGTTGGTAACAATCCGTGTTTCCACTTAACATGATTGGTTCTCCTTTCCAACTTCTACTCATAAACTTCTTTGTGAGAAGCGCGGGCGCATCTTTTTTAACCAAAATGATATTCTCAAAGTCGACACCACCGCTATATCCCCAAAATTCATGCGTTGTTCGCGCATAACAGTAACTGCAACCATGCTCACAACCTTGGTACGGATTCATACTCCAAGGCATTGGAATGTCAGGGCTCGGAACTTGGTTTAAAATGCTTTTGGCCTGAATTTCGATGATCTTTGTTTTTGAGGCGCCAACATCTTCCAATCGCTCACCATCATCAGCAACATATTGGTGCTTGCTGAATCTGTTATTCGAATTAATAGATGTGCCCCGACCTTTAATCATACTGCAGTTTACACATGTTCGTTGCGATTTTCAAGTAAAGAAATGCAGTATGGATAAGTTTGAAGTTTTACACAATGAAGCCTTTTTTAAACAACAAACAGAATCAAACCTAAAAGAAAAAGCGCTGGGTTAATGTATATTTGATAGTGTCATATGATACTATCACGAAACCACCTTATGAAATTAATACGGAGATAATACGTTTAGTTGCTAGTATTTCGGAAAAGATTGGACGTGTGAATGAATCGTTAATACTGCCGTCTTCGCCAAAACTCCGAAAACAAAATCAAATCAAATCAATTCATGCTTCATTACAGATTGAAGGAAATACATTATCAGAAAGGCAGGTGACGGCAATCTTAGAAAACAAGGCTGTCTTCGGTCCTGAAAAAGACATTAGAGAAGTTCAAAACGCAATCAACGCATACGAAAACATAGGACAGTTTAACGCGCACTCAAATGTGTCGTTTCTGAAAGCACACCAGATGTTGCTTGAGGGCTTAGTACTTGATGCAGGGAAATATAGGACTGAGGGAGTAGGTATAATAAAAGGTGAAATGGTGCAACATGTGGCGCCTCCTTACGAGGAAGTACCTTATTTAATGAAGAACTTGTTCACCTATCTTAAAACAAGTTCAGATTTAGCGTTAATCAAAAGCTGTGTTTTTCATTACGAAACGGAACTCATACATCCGTTTATGGACAGCAATGGTAGAATAGGGAGATTGTGGCAATCGGTTATTTTAGCAAAAGAATATCCAATATTTAAATATATTCCTTTCGAAAACCTTGTTGCACAGAATCATGAGGCATACTACCAGGTGTTGTCGATTTGTGACAAATTGGGTAATTCCACAAGGTTTATTGAATACATGCTGGGACTACTTGATGACGCGCTGAAAAACATTCTAAAAGCACATCCAACAGCTTTATCACAAAACGACAGATTGCAACATTTCGTTACTTTAAACATTTTGGAATTTACACGAAAAGGGTACAGAAATGTATTTAAAAATATATCTACAGCCACTGCGAGCAGGGATTTAAGACGAGGACTGGAGAAAGGAATGTTTACGTCATCTGGTGATAAACGATTGACTATTTATAAATTAGAAACACGTAAGTTAGATGACTAAGTGAAACGGTTCATTGCGCACTAAAATGCCCGAACCGAAGTAATGTATTATGAAGATATTAGATACAACAATAGAAAAAGGGAAGACCTACAATTTGTCGATGAACATTGCCAAGTTGCATACGAGAAGCAACCTTAATATACCTGTGATAGTGAGTCGGTCTAAAAAAGATGGGTCTATACTTTTATTGAATGGCGGGGTACATGGTGACGAACTAAACGGTGTTGAAATTGTGCGACGACTAATTCAGGAAGGTCATCACAATCCGAAGGTCGGAACCATAATATGCATTCCAGTTTTGAACATTTTCGGATATCTCAATCACTCCAGAAAATTTCCAGACGGCAGGGATCTGAACCGGATGTTCCCGGGTTCTAAAAATGGTTCGTTGGCCAGCCAGGTTGCGTATCAGTTTAGAACAGAAATCATTCCGCACATTGATATTATGATAGATTTTCATACCGGTGGTGCAAAAAGAGTCAATGCCCCACAAATTAGATGTGCAAAGGAGGATACAAAAGCCTTGGAATTGGCCGAAATTTTTGGTGCGCCATATGTTGTGTATTCTAAAGTAATACAGAAGTCGATGCGCGATATGGTCCGCAAAAAGGGAAAAACAGTCCTTCTCTATGAAGGGGGTAAATCACAATGTTTTGAAGAAGACATAATTCAGTATGGTTTTAATGGCGCGCTTCGCGTAATGCATTCATTAGGTATGACAAGTGAAAACCCAGATGGTAGTCCTGAGGGAGTTCTTGTGTTAAAATCGACGTGGATTAGAGCAGCGTTTTCGGGGATGTTTCATTTGAGAATAAAAAATGGCGCAAAAGTCGAAAAAGGGCAACCACTTGGTTTTATTTCTGATCCGTATGGAGATTTTAGCCGCAAGGTAAAATCACCTATAGATGGCTATATCTTTTGTGTGAACTCCGCACCAATCGTGAATAAGGGAGACGCATTGTTTCATATCAGCAAAGAATCTAGGGCAATCAAGTATCGCTGATCAGATTGTGCTTTACTTTTTGGTTTTAAGTCGTTTTGAAAGTGCTTTTGCTTCGGCATCAAGTGAAGGCGATAGCTCTTTTAGGACTTAAGAAAAACATATTCCACTCGTCTAGCCAAACTTGGAAGACGCCAAATACTTGCAGAGAAACTATTAGAACAGCTGTACACTAATCCAGTGACTTCGCCCGGAAAATTGGGACAGTTTCTTTCTGTATCACCAGCAACTGCCAGCCGTTTGCTTAAAGAAATGGAGAAGGTAGAAATACTAAAAGAAGCTACAGGGTATGCACGAAATAGAATATACACCCTTCATGAGTATTTGGAAATATTTAAGAATTAATGACGCTAGATATCGTTAATCGTCAGACTCAACATCAGAGTCCAAGAATTACGTTTATGTGCCCTTTTTGACTATAAACAGAATCTTGGCATTGATACCTAATCGTATAATAATAAGGGCCATCGTGCTTTATTGATTCTTTGAATTTATTTGTTAAAACTTCTGACAATTGAAACGTTGTCTGATGATTTGATAAATGACTTAGAACTACGTTCCCCATGCGATTTAAAAGCACGAAGTCAACTGAATCAATACGCAGCTCTGGCTTTATTTCAAAACATCTATACCCATCGCAATTTTCTGTAAATGTCGTTGGAATAATCAAAAGACTATGATTTGTAACTGGATTTGTCCTATTTGTTTGTGCGTATGATAACGTCCAAAAAGTTAATATCAATATAGCGACTAATGAGGTCCCCAGAGTTTTTTTATGATTCTTTTTAATGACGAGAGATTCAATCATATTAATTATCGAGTTTTGAATATAGCCAAATTTACTTTTACACCCACAACCAGCGATACTTTTCCTGAATATAAGGAATTGATTTAAGCTTAGATAATATGGATTTTAATGGCAAGAATATTTGTACATTATCGTCCGTCAACACGGCCTATATTATCTGTAATCTGTAACGTTGAAGGATTAAACAATTAGGCATTCGAAACTACCCAGTTTTCTTATTACTCATCTACTTCATGCTCAAGACTAATATATAGGTCATGAGTCAAACAGTCATGAGTCAACCAGGACAATTTTGAATC
>JBLING010000080.1:0-9363 GCA_047639155.1 bacterium | reverse complement strand
CGGTCTAATCACTTTACAATAACGGAGTGCAGGAAAAAAGTGTTACCCATTACATTTTTAACACCCTACAGTGGCAGAGGTTGTACCCGATTTAACCGTTATTAAATACATGCCTTGTTCCCACAAAAAAAACTTGAGATTGGATCTGTAGAAGACTGACTAAAAATTTCCTTTCCAGTTACGTCGTGCACCACGACTTCAATGTCAGCAAGGTCTGTGGAGATTTTGAACAAGTCGTTACTCGGGTTTGGGTATATATTTAACTTTATATCGTTTATCGTAAGTCGCTTAATACCAGAAGTCTGCTTCTTATTTTCTGTAGCAACTGTGCTATTTGTATAGTTGTTGGAGTTCTGCTCATGTCCTTCAGTCCATATGCTCACCGTTGCAGTTTTTAAATTAGAGGTAGAACTAATGTTTCCACTAGTCAAACTACCTCTAATATTAGATTTATAATGCGTGCTGTTAGATTGTCCAAACCCGAACAACCGAATGCTTATGCACGTAAGTGTTAATATACTTCTCATTTTTTGGCTTGATTAGGTGTGTGTAACAAACTCCCTACATTTTCAGGTTCTTTATCTACTTCAACAACTACTCTATTGTCGTTGGCATAGGTGTCTTTTCTAATACCAGTTATTTGCCAGCTCACCTTCACATTCGGCTTGTCCGTTTTTATTGTGAATTTATTGTTGCTGACTTCTTCTCTTATGATTGCTTGAGCAAGGGATCCAATACAAGTAAGGTGATAACGGAATTCCATATTCAGCGATTCAAAGTATTCAGGCAACTCTACAACAACTTCTCCATCTTCGTTTGTCTTGGCATTCCCGTTGTAAATATTCTCATCAGGATTTACCGCAGTAGATGCTGACTTTTTGGTGGAATCGTTGTGATAAGTTACGACCTTCTTACCTTTTTCCATCTTCGTTACATACCTAACCCATTCCTTGGTAAGCGTTACTTCGCCGGTTTTAGGATTTATAGATTCGATTATTTTAATGTCGTCAGATTGGTTTGTTTGCTTTGAGCCATCTGTACTGTCGTATTCTACTACAACATTGTTACTACCGTCGTATTCCACCTTTACAATGCGAACACCTTCAGTCTTTACTTCTCCAGTTTCTGGGTTGTGTGTTTCTTTCATTGCCCGATCTAAATCGTCGTAGTACTCCGTTGAACTATTACCATTGGCCTCTCCTGTGATAACTACTCTTTTATTTCCATCGTAATCGACGACAAAACTATCTGTCTTGATACCCTCTGCAGTCACTATATCGTTGAATTCGAAACCATTATTATTCATGTAAAACCACAACGTGTCGCTGTTTCCAAGGTCGGCTCCAATACATTGCTGTGGCGTCGTTGGAACATAAATCACAAGGTCCTGGTTCTTATGCTTGGTTTTATTTTTATTGGGATCCACTGTTGTCGAGGACGATTTGCCTGTAGAATCGTTGTTGTATGTTGCTACCGTTTTGCCGCCTTCCATTCCAAATACATGGCTGATATAACGTTTGAAATGCCTTATCTCACCTGTCTTTGGTTCTCTTTAGTTTGAAAGGTGTCGTGACCCACCGTATATATAATAATGTGCTTGTCATCACTTACAGTTTCTACGACCGTATTTTCTGGTTTTTTATAAGACCTTGTAAACGAGTTTGGATCTGTAAAGACGTAACGGCGTAATGTTCCATTGCAATCGTACCACCTCTCCTCAATATGATATCCTTCATACATTATCCTGTCATCGATAACAGTGTCCCTTACATACTGATATTTGGTATATGCTAGTTCAACCCCATTGGGGCAATATTTCTTATGTCCTTCAATATAAAGTGGATTTGGATCACCTTTTGGCAAAACCGTCATCATTTCATGAACAGCTTTTCCTTTGCCATTTCCTTACTGAACGTTGGTCACGAGGTAGGTAGCGCCATCAAATTCTGTTCTGTGTTCACGAGAAATAAAACCGCCCCCAGGCGGTTGCATATATTGTTTTGTCGGGGAATTGGTGTTTAAATTATACCAAACGGTGTTGCCGCTGACCATTTTAAATTCCCCTGTGTTGGGATTTAAAACCATACGAACGTCTCCATTCTTATCTCGCAACACCAAACTATCACCTATATCAAATTTGGCTTTGTTCGACGCACTATCTGTATACGCCGCATGCATGGCGTAGGGCACTGGCAGAATTCTAACGTTGGGTGTTAATGTTTCTTTTCCGTTTATGCCATCGTTGAATGAAATTTCAAGAAACATTTCATTTAAATCAAAAAATGATCTTGTGATTGCTGGTTGAGAACCGCTACCTAAGCTAACGGAATAATTCCCATTTTGTACGGGAACTGTAACTGTGCCACTTGACCACAAAGTGGTGCTGTTGTTGTCCAGAATTTTAAATTCAAAGTCGAAGTCTCCATCAAACCCTACATCAAAAGTGTCTGTTATTGATCCTTGATAAGGGATGATACTTGGTATTTGAGCGTGACCAATACTACAGACGGAAATGGCGATTAGCCAAGTAAAATGCGTTTCATATTGGTGTATTTATGCATTAAAACGATAAAAAATAAGCCATCAAGCCAATTATCGCATTGTCATTTCTGAATATCGGATTGTCTTATAATTTGCATTGTTTGTCTAAAACGTTCATAATCAATCCATCCATAATGGTGTCAGCCTTCATTTCCATTATACTTTTGAGTTATCGAAAAATGAGTTGAGAAATAAAATCTTACAAAAACTCGCAGGAGAAACAGCCATTTACGGCATTACGCATACAATAGGGAGACTAATCAACTTTTTGTTGGTACCCCTATATATCAAGTTGTTTACGCCTGATGACTATGGTGTTCTCAGCACATATTATGCGGTTGCCGGTTTTGCCATTGTTGTATTGATGTACGGAATGGAGACGGCTTTTTTCAATTTTTCTCGAGAAGAGAAGCCAGAAAAGGTTTTTGCTACTGGACAAATTTCGTTGTTGGTGACTACAGGTATTTTAATGTTGCTGGGGTTGACATGTCAACAAGGCATTGCTAATTTTCTTGAGCATCCTGATCAAACCGCATTCGTCCGAATATTCGTATTCATTTTGGCCCTTGATGCATTGTCGAACTTGCCGTTGGCTTGGCTTCGATTTAAAAAGCAACCTGTTAGATTTGGGCTCATACGTATGACTAATATTCTGGTAAATATTGGTTTCAATTTGTTCTTCCTCTTGCTAGTTCCTTGGCTAGTGAAAAAGGGATACACTATTCCGTTTTATGACCCAAGCTTCGGGGTGGGATACATTTTTCTTTCAGGCTTATTTGCAAGTTTGCTAATGTTTGTCATGCTGCTTCCGTATTGGAAAAACATATCTGAGGGTTTCGACGGAGACCTTTGGAAAAAAATGTGGAAATATGGTCGTCCATTGATAATTATTGGATTGGCTGGAATAGTCAATGAAATGATTGATCGACTGTTGCTCCTAAAAATGTTACCAGAAAGCGTCGCTGATTTTGAAATTGGTGTTTATAGCGCATTTTACAAATTGAGTATGCTCATGACCATCTTTGTCCAAAGCTTTCGTTTTGCGGCAGAACCGTTTTTTTTCGAACAATCTAAAGGCCAAGACCCCAAACTTACTTATGCTAAAGTGATGCATTATTTTGTCATTGCGCTGTGTCTAATATTCTTAGTGACCTTGGTTTTTCTCAAACAAATCGGACCATGGATAATTACCCGAGAAATATACTTTAAACACCCTCAAGCGATGATGTTGACACCGATTTTGTTACTTGCCAACCTGTTCCTTGGCATTATGTACAACCTTAACATCTGGTATAAACTCAATAATAAAATGAATATTGGAATGTGGATTTCAATTGGTGGTGCTTTGGGTACGATTTTGCTAAACGTAATACTCATACCAATAATTGGCATCTTGGGATCAGCCATTGCCACCTTGGTTGTTTATTTTGGCATGGCGGTGTCGAGTTATATTTTAGGGCAGAAGCATTATAGAGTCCCTTACAATTTGAAGATGATATTATTTTATATCATTTTGTCCCAAGCATTGTTCTGGTTATATGCTTTTCTAAATCACATTGCGCCGAACTACGCATTGCTTTGGTCTTTCCTAATGCTGATAGGGTTTATAACAGTTGTTTACATAATAGAACGTCCAATGAAAAACCGTAAGTTTGCCGCTTAAATGAAGGAGGAGTTAGAAATAAAAACGCTAAATCTGACGGACTTAGAATTACCTAAGCACGAAACAGTTTTTTCAGCTGGAGTTGATTTACGCGCTGATATTTCTAATTCAGTTGTCCTGAAGCCTTTAGAACGCAGTCTTATTGGGACAGGTTTAAAAATTGCGCTTCCTCCGGGATACGAAGCTCAAGTTAGACCAAGGAGCGGGTTGGCATATAAACATGGTATTACCGTTTTAAATTCTCCAGGAACAATTGACTCTGACTATAGAGGTGAGATTAAAGTGTTGCTCGTGAATATTAGTGATACTGCTTTTGAAATTTGTAGAGGCGATCGAATAGCCCAAATGGTTGTGGCTAAATATCAAAAAATTAAATTAATTGAATCCGATAACCTGGATGAAACCGATAGAGGATCAGGTGGTTATGGGAGTACTGGAAAAGTTTAAATATTTTAAAGATGAACATTATTATTCCAATGGCCGGGATGGGAAAAAGAATGCGGCCACACACATTAACAACCCCTAAACCCCTTCTGCCAATAGCAGGTAAACCAATCGTTAAACGTCTGGTTGAGGATATTGCTCGCGTTTGCGATGAGACCATTGAGCATATCGCCTTTGTAGTAGGCCCAAATTTTAGTGAAGATGTGTTTGCGGATTTGCATGAAATCGCCAACTCTTTAGGAGCAAAAGGCCACATATGTGTTCAGGAAGAAGCTTTGGGAACTGCCCATGCTGTATACTGCGCAAAAGAAGTCTTAGATGGGAACGTTATTGTTGGTTTTGCCGATACTTTATTTCGCGCAGATTTTACAATAGACCCAAATAGAGATGGGGTGATTTGGGTAAAACAAGTTGAAGACCCAAGTGCGTTCGGCGTAATTAAACTCACGGATAACAATGTAATCTGCGATTTCATAGAAAAACCAGAAACCTTTGTTTCGGATCTTGCTATCATTGGAATATATTATTTTAAGGATGGGGCACGGTTGAAGGATGAAATCACGTATTTGTTGGATAATGATATCCGAGAAAAAGGAGAATATCAGTTGACGAATGCATTGGAGAATATGAAAAATGATGGTTTGGAATTTGTTCCAGGCGAGGTCACGGACTGGATGGATTGTGGCAACAAAAATGCTACAGTGGATACAAACAAACGTGTTTTAATGCATGCAAAGGACGAAGTGTTAATCTCCAAGACGCATAAGTTAATAAATGCGACAATTATAGAACCGTGTTATATCGGAGAGCATGTTGTTATTGAAAACTCCACAGTTGGTCCATACATGTCCATTGGAGACAATACAAAGGTTGTAAATTCCGTTATTTCAAATAGCATTATTCAAACAAATGCGGATATAAAAAATGCTTCGTTTGAAAATTCAATGATTGGAAATTTTGTTGAATACGATGGGGAATCTAATCAGCTGAGCATAAGCGACTATAGTACAGTTAAAGACAATTAATGAAGAATTTGCCTTACCGTATACTTATTGGAATTGTTGTTACAACAATGTTTTCCTCATGTGCGAGTAGAAAGGGTGCGAATACGTCCAAACTGTCTTTTAACCAACAGGCTCAGTTTGATCAGCTTTATTTTAAGGCGAGTAAGGAAAAAATTCTTGGAAATTATACCGAGTCAGCGAGGTTGTTTGCAGACGCACTAAAAGTCGATCCAAAAAGTCATGCCACCATGTACCAATTGGGGAACCTCAATATGGCGGTGTCTGGATTTCATGATGCAGTGTACTGGACTGAAAAAGCAGTAGTTACGAATCCAATTTACAATTACTGGTATGCTGGACAACTAGCACAAGCGTATAGTAAAGTCGGAGCGTATGAAAAATCAGCAAAGGTGTTTGAAGTTATGGTTGATGCTGATCCAGAGAGACGGCTCAATTATCAAGAGGCAAGTAGGCAGTATATAAATGCTCAAGATTTTAAAAAGGCAAGAAAATGGTTAGAGACATTGGTCGACAAATTTGGAATTGATGAAGAATCAGCACGTATACTTGAAGGTTTAAGTTTTGAAATTGGAAAGAATAAAGACGGCATTACCTGGATGAAAAAGTTGTCAGACTCTGACCCAGCAAATATTCGATTTCAAGGACTTCTGGCAGAATCATATATAAGAGACGGTCAAATCAGCGAAGCAAAGATGCTGTATCAGGCGATCTTGAAACAAGAACCAAGCAATGGCTACGCTTATTTTGGTTTGTCGGATATCTATAAAAGAACCAAACAGGAGGATAGTAGTTTTCATTATTTAAGCAGAGGCTTCGATGACCAAAACGTTCCAATAGAATTAAAAGTAAAAGTTGTGGGAAGCTTCTTTTCCTTTCTGCGTACGGACGCATCAATGCGTAAAAAGGCTTTAATCCTCACAAAAAAATTGATTGAGATTCATCCCAAAGAAGAAAAAGCCCACCTGGTTCACAGTGATGTGTTACATGCTACTGGCGAGAAGATGGAGGCTAGAGACCACCTTGTTTTGGCCGCAGGCATTAATCCAGGCGACATAGGAATATGGAAGAAACTGCTTGGAATTGACGACGAGTTAGGAAATAGCAAATGGATGGAGCAAGACTCCAAGAAAGCATTATCCTTTTTTCCAAACCAACCCTTTTTATATATAATTAATTCGTTCGCAAATTATACAGAAGGGAACTATGAACAGGCCATTACTGTTGCGGAAGAAGGAATGGAAGTAGCGATACTTCGCAATGATAAAACAGACTTATTGGTTACTATCGCTGATGCTTCTTATGAATTGGGTTTGTTCGAAAAAAGTTTTGAAACATACGACGAGGTTTTGGAGATAGACTCATCAAATGATGGTGCCATGAACAACTACGCCTATTACCTTGCTGAACAAAAAACCCGATTAGAGGATGCACTCACAATGATAGACAAAGCATTGGTGAGCAACCCAAATCGACCAACATATTTAGACACCAAAGGCTGGGTTCTTTACCAACTTGGTCGTTATAGTGATGCTGTAATAGTTTTGGAAAAGGCATATTCATTTTTCAAACACGACAAAGAAGTGGGAAATCATTATGCGGATTGCCTTGACAAACTCGGCAGAAGTGAAGAGGCGGAAAAAATTAGAAACGACGTTAAGCAATTAAATTAAACATGAAAAGACTTCACACTATCTGCATAGGGATGTCAATTTGCATGCTTTGCGTTTTGGGATGTAAATCCCGCAAACCAAAATCGGATTGCACAATGTTGCTTAACAAGTACCCTAACAATGTGTTGGTTGAAGTAGCGGAAAACCTTGCTAATTTCGAATATTTGTCGTTACGCGTAAAAGCAAATTATAGTAAAGGGGACAACAGCAACAGCTTTGCGATGAATGTTAAAATGCAAAAGGACTCGTTTGTTTGGGTCTCTGTAGTTGCTGTAATCGAAGTGGCTAGGGCATACATAACGACCGACAGCTTTACGGTTATTGACAGAATAAATCGCAAATATTACACAGGTGCAATTTCAGATTTAAAACAGTTTACAGGACAGGATTTAAGTCTAAATCAATTGCAAAATATGTTGATAGCAAACCCTTTATATGCAGTGGATGCCTTTAAAAAATATAACGACGAATTACGGAAAGACCATTTAAAATACCAGTCAACCGGATTGATAAATCGTGTGCAATTATCAGGTTGCTTTCGTTCAATGAATGCAGAGTTTAGTTCTAGCGAGAATGCGGATAAAGTTGAGGTAGATTATGCCAACTTTACGAAGGAAAAGGATGTAGGTTATTTGCCACAACAGGTTACTATTGATGCAAATGGGAATGGCAAAAAGTTTACCTTCCTTATGGAGTACAGTTCAATAAGCACAACGCCTTTTGACCCAATAATTTTCAAAATTCCAAGCAAATATGAAAACGGTAATTAGCGCATGTTTATTTATCTGGATTTTACTCACCCTAACGGATAGTCCCGCTCAAAATCGCCAAAGTCTTACTAGAAAGTTAGACCAAAACAAACGTCAGCTTACCCTATCCATAAAAATGTTGCAAGAGGTTCTTGCTCAGAAACGCACCACAATAAAAACAGTCTCAATCTATGAACGCCAAATCCAGCTTCGAGAAGAGGGTTTGGCCCATACAGAAGACAAGTTGGATGCACTTGAGGTAGATATATCTGAAGCTAAATTGGAAATCATTGGAATAACAACTGAAATTGAGCGAATCAAAGCAGAATTTTCAGAGGCAATTGTAATGAGTTACAAAAGCACCAAGAAAATGAGCAAGATGCATTATGTTTTTATGGCATCGAGTTTTAACGACCTCATACGTAGATTAAATTACCTCAAAAGAATTATGGATTTTAGGCGGTTACAATTGTCTTTAATTCAGAGTAAAAAGCAGGAAAACTCTGTAAGAATTAATGAATTAATTCAAATGCAGGGGGACTTAGGAGCGTCGCTAAAAGAGAAATTAGCAGAGACAGAACAAATTAAAAAAGATCGGGAAGCCTATGCCGTTTTAGTCAGTGGTCTTAAAGATCAAGAGGCCAAACTGAACCGAGAAATTAGAGAACGTGAAAAAAGGTCCGAGGAACTTGAGAAAAGTATCCGAAACGCTATTGCCAACTCAACTAGAACGCCTAATAGATCTGAGACAGCATCAGAATTTGTGCCGGGGAACTTGCCGTGGCCAGTTAAAAATGGGTACATCTCGGAGCGATTTGGACTTCACAGGCATACAGACTTTAAAAACGTATCAACCGTTAACAATGGCGTGGATATCATTTGTGAAAATAGCTCATCCGTTTATCCAATTTTTGAAGGTGTTGTAAGTGCAATTATTCAGGTTCCAGGAATGCAAACAACGGTTTTGATTAAACACGGCAACTACTATTCAGTATATGCAAACCTAAGTTCTGTCAGTTGTAATCAGGGTGAAAAGGTAGCTCCTTCTTCCATAATCGGTCAAGTTGGCAAGAACCAAGACAACGTTACTGAGTTGCACTTTGAAATATGGAAAGGAACAACAAAGCTAAATCCACAATCTTGGATTAGGAAAGGCTAGCATCAAGGTTTAAGCTGTGTCATTGTCTGCTGCCGCACAATCCCTTATTTTCGTTTACTTTATCGTTTTATAACGAATGAAATGTAAAATATATCAACAAACGTTGTTGAGT
>JBLING010000079.1:0-9385 GCA_047639155.1 bacterium | reverse complement strand
TTAGCTTTGGCTAAGACTTACGGGTAGACTAACCGATAAGCAGATTTTATATTCATAAGCATCCATTCTGCTCTTAGCTGTCCATTCAATATTTTCAAAATATAGTGTATTCCCGTTCCCGGTTAGCTTGACAGTGTCAATCCAATCATTTAACACTTCAATTGTGTCAAGTTCACCACCAGGAATCCTTCTATAAACCCACCAAGTCCTTGTTTTAAAATAAATGTAATCCCTTGCTTCGTCCAAGTATTCGTAACGTGTCCAGTTCTCAGGGTCGTCCGGTTTGCACCCTGAATACAGAGCAGCACCAAAAGTGGTTAAGAGCAAAAAAACTAAACACTTCAATTGAATACGAATTTAATAAAATACGCCGACACGTAGGTCGGCGTCATCAGTAGGTGGGCGTCATCAGTAGGTCGGCGTTACCATTACTGGGTGCTAACAACTGCATACAAGATGATGGTATATTTTCAATTTACTTCATAAATAAAGTACCTATCGAAATCAAAATTTTAAACGTCCATACGCAGATGGCCGTCTACGATTTTCTATGGAGAATCAATTAAATTCCAAATCCTATTCAAAAAAAAGCCTCCATCGAATGAAGAAGGCAAATTAAGGGTGGATGATGGGGCTCCCGTCAGTTGACGGACAGGCTTCTCGCCGTCCAAACTTAGTTTCTAGACAAAAAAATGCCCTCATCGAAAGATGAAGGCAAATTAAGGGTGGATGATGGGGCTCGAACCCACGACCCTCGATACCACAAACCGATGCTCTAACCAACTGAGCTACAACCACCGTGTATTTTATAGGGACGCAAAAATATGTCATTTAAAAATTTTACAACACTTTTTTCTGTTAATTCAGAAAATATTTCTGCTCGCAAAATGTATGGCCAATGAAGCACTTCACTATCCACATATGTGCAGAACAAAATACCAAAACAGGCATTTTCACAGTTATTTTTGAAACATTCTTCTAAAAGGCAACTATGCAACTTCGGAATCTCGTCAGGTACAGTTTGGGCATCATCGCAATGATGTTGTTTGTCGTAACAGGGTTTGCTCAAAAAACGCAAGTCTATACTCAGCATGAAGAAATCTACTATCATGCAATAGAACTATACGATAAAGAACTGTTCGGTCCAGCTGTGGAAGAGTTTGATTTGTATCTATCCAAAGAAAAAGCAAATGACCTATTAACTGAAAAAGCTCGAGTGTATGCTTTGATGAGCCATATGCAGTTAGACCACAATCATTATGATCGTAAACTAGATCGCTATATTAAAAATAACCCTCAAACGGCCTTGCATAACCTTGCCATGTTTGAGTTGGGCAACTATTATTTCAATAACCGCAAGTTTAAAAAGTCAGCCAAATATTACGAAGAACTCTCAATCTCCAATTTACCGAAGGAATACTGGGAGGAAGCAAACTTTAAAATGGGTTACGCTTTTTTTAGAACCAAAGATTACGACAAGGCAAAAGCACACTTAAACAAAATTAGAAATCAAAAAGGTGAGTATTATACAGAGGCCAATTATTTCTATGGTTACATGTGCTACCGTGAAAACAAGTATGACTGTGCTCTAAATAGTTTCGGGAGGATTTCGAATGAAGGCCCTGAGATTATGCATTTGTACATCGCACAGATTTATTATGCGCAGAAAGGCTTCAAACCGGCACTGGATTATATCGAACAACACAAAAACGATAAATACGCCAATGACTACAACCTGTTAGAAGGGAAAGCGTACTTTCAATTAAAAGAATACGATAAGGCAGCTGACTTATTCGGAAAAATTGATGACCTCTCGTTCTATTTATCGGATGAAGACGTCTATATGATTGGTTTTACGCAGTTTTTAAATAAGGATCATGAAAGAGCACAGGTTTCGTTTGTACGGATATCAGGACTTGAATCAAGCTTAGGTCAATTGGCCAACTACCAGCTTGGGCAAAGTTTTTTAGCAACTGACGACAAACAGAAAGCGTTTTTAGCATTGGGTGTTGCCAAACGAATGGATTACAACAAAGAAATCCAAGAAATTGCTCACTTCAATTATGCAAAGCTTGCCTTTGAACAAGGCTCACACAACAATGCGATTCAAACCACGCAAGAGTTTATTAGAAACTATCCTGAAAGCAAACACAGCGATGATGCAAAAGGAATGCTGGCTGAGATGTTGGTGAATACCAAAAATTACAACCAAGCCATTCGTGTGTTGGAAGAGATTAAGTCCTTTAACGACCAAAGCAAAGCCATCTACCAAAAAATTACATACAACCGTGCAGAGCAACTATTCACCGATAAACACTACGATGAAGCGAAAACGTACTTTAACAAGTCATTACGATTTACGAATGACAAGGTACTTAAAGCTCAAGCCTACTATTGGTTAGGTGAAATGCAGTTTATGGATGAAAAGTATGCGAGTGCACGTTCCAACTACAGTAGAATGTTAAACATAAATGAGTCGTCAAGTAGCATCTACTACACCAAGGCGCTGTACAGTATTGGCTATACGCATTACATGGAGAAAGATGTCAATTCGGCATTGAATTACTTCAACAAGTATAAAACGGTTGCAAAAGACAGAGGGTCGAATGTGCACAATGACAACTCCTTGCGTTTGGGCGACAGTTATTTTTTGAAAAAACAATATGAACAAGCGATTTCGGCTTATGCTTCTGTGGCTAATGGCAAATACGAGCAAAGTGACTACGCCTTATACCAATCCGGGATTATATATGGTTTAAAGAGCAATCCATCAAAAAAAGTAGAAACATTGAAACGTATTGAAACAAGTTTCCCGAAATCTGTTTTTGTTGACGATGCTTTGTATGAAATTGGAGATACCTATTTCAAATATTTGAACAAGCCTGAAATGGCAATGACTATGTTCAATCGTGTAATTAGTAAACATCCTGGTAGCATCTATACACCTCCGAGTTACCTCAAAATTGGAAACATTTTTGCAATCTCTGGCGATAACAAAAAAGCGATGGAATACTGCAAAAAAGTTATCGAAGAGTATCCAAATACGAGCAGTGCCAAAGAAGCATATGACTTGGGTGAAGCTGTTGCAATAAGCACAGGCACCGTAGATGAGTGGTTTGATTACGTCAATGGACGACCAAACAGCGACGTACGCGTTACCTACCAAGACTCAGTTCTGTATGAATCCTCACTACAGAAATACAGGCTTGGAGACTGTGTCGGTGCAACTAAGGGATTCACGTCTTATAAAAATAGATTTGGAAAGTCTGGGTACTTTGTAACTCAGGCACATTACTACATTGCTGAATGTGCATACTCTGAAGACAAGTATGAATTAGCTGTTGAGAATTACAAATACGTAGCGGATCAGTCATTAAGTGAACATTTAGAAGACGCTACCTATAAACTTGCAGAACTATTGTATTGGCAGAAAAAACTCACTGAGGCACTTCCGTATTTTAGCAAACTTGAACGTCTTGCCAGTACTAAAGTCCACTTTACGTCAGCAGTTGTGGGTCAAATGCGTTGTAATTACAGTCTCGGAAATTTAGCTGCAGCAAAGAAAAACGCGACTGACGTTTTGCCGATTGAAAACATTGAAGCTGAATACCTGATTGAAGCAAACTTGGTGTTGGGTAAGATTCAATATGGCGCTGGCAACTACTTAACATCTATGTTCCATTTGGATTATGTTGTAAAAGAGTCGTCAACCGAAGAAGGAGCAGAAGCACAATACTTCAGATGTAAGGTGTTGTTTGATCAGCAAAAACTTGAAGACTCTCGTAAAGCAGTATTCAGCCTAAGTGAAGATTATGCTTCTTACGAATATTGGGTCGTTAAAGGCTTTGTATTGCTTTCTGACATCTACGTTGCTGAGGAAGATTACTTCCAAGCTAGAGCGACGTTACAAGGCATTCAAGAAGCATATGACGGCGACCAGGCGATATTAGACGAAATTGTAGCGAAGTTAAAAAAGCTGGATGCATTAGAGAACAAAAGTAAAGCTGGAGAATCACCAGAAGAACCTGATGAAGACGGCGACCAGGAAGATACAAACGGCGAAGAGTAAGGCTAACGCTTTTCTTTATAGTCTTGATATAACGACCGAACAATTCCATCCGACAATCCAATCTTAGGAACATAGATTTTTTTGGTTCCTGTTAAATCAATTATACCCAAAAATATTTCACACGCAGGTATGATTACATCCGCACGATCAGGATTGAGATTGTGTTGAATGATACGTTCAGTATAGGTTAACACCCGCATTTCTTCGTAAAACTGGCGCAAACTCTCGGTTGAAATGTGGAGATCCGATGTACGTCTACGTTGTTGTTTATATATTTTATTGATGTTTCCACCTGAACCAAGAATTGGGATATTACTTTCAGTAAGCTTGTGTTCCGCCAACCATTTTTTAAGCCTTTTCCATTCATCTTTATGAACAGTATCAGTCATGTACCGAATCGTTCCAATATCGAAGGATTCACGGATTGACTTTTTCTTATTGTGATATGTAAATTCAGTACTACCTCCACCGACGTCAACAAACAATAATTTGTCCTTCGCCTTAATATATTTCGGTATTTCTTCGCCAGAAATAACATTGGCTTCTTCCTCACCAGAGATAATATCAATTTTAATACCGGTTGTTTTTTCGATGTGATCTACGATTACAGGCCCGTTTAAAGCATCACGCATTGCTGAAGTTGCAAAGGCCTTGTAAGAAATAATCTCTTGGGCATTCATGAGGTGTTTAAATGAGTGCATAGTTTCAATCATTTGCTTTTCCTTCTCAATGGAAATCCGACCTAGTTTGAAGGCGTCATCCCCCAAACGTAACGGCACCCTTAATAACAGCCCCTTTCGAAACAAAGGACCATCTTCAGTTTCATACACGTAGGCCAGCAAAAACCGGATTGCGTTTGACCCAATGTCTATAGAAGCAAATTTGAGTGGTTTCAATCGATTATTTCTTTTCTAAATACGTGTAAAAATCCCATTGACTCCGACGCTTCTTCCCACCTTTGTGAACATACTCGTTCTTCATCGATTCATCAAAAACTCGAGCCTTCATATTGTCATTTAGCTGAATGGTTATAAAATCAATAAGTTCATTTTGGATTTCTTTATCGTAAATCGGAGTAGCAACTTCAATTCTTCTATCCAAATTTCTCGTCATCCAATCAGCAGAAGAGATATACATTTTGCGATCATCCCCTTTACCAAAAATAAATACCCGAGCGTGTTCAAGGTAGCAGTCCAAAATGCTAATCGCTCTTATGTTCCCTTTTGCCGATTCTTCCTCTGGAACCAATGAACAAATACCACGTATGATCAAATCGATTTTAACGCCTTTACCAGCCGCTTCATACAGCTTCGAAACCATTTCAGGATCCATCAAACTGTTGGACTTAATCATGATATACCCAGACTTATTCTTTTCAGCCCGTTCAATCTGCTCATCCACTAGCGACAATAGTCTGTTTCGAGTGTACCTAGGACTTACCAACAAATGATTAAATAGAGTCGCTACGTAAGGCTTTTCAATGAAACTAAAGACCTTTTCTACTTCATCCGTTATATCCGTTTGCGCCGTTAATAAAGAAATGTCACTATACACATTGGCTGTTCCTTCGTGGAAGTTTCCAGTTCCGATATGTGCAATTTTCTTTCTTCCAGTATTGGCTTTATACTCAATTAGAATCAGTTTAGAGTGAATTTTCAAGCCTGGAGAACCTAATATCAACCGGACACCTTCGTCGGTTAATGTTTTTGCCCATTGCAAATTCGCTTCCTCATCAAATCGCGCTTGAAGCTCGATAACAACCACAACGTGTTTCCCATTTTTTACGGCATTTATCAGCGCATTTATTACCTTAGAATCAGACGCTAACCGATATATCGTGACTTTTATAGTCTTGACTAAAGGGGAAATAGCAGCTTCCCTTAGTAAGTCAATTATATAATCAAAATTTTGAAATGGATAGTGGAGTAAAACATCCTTTTTGGCTATCGCATTTATAAGGCTATGCTGACCTTCTAGGTATTTATGTTGTAATGGAAGTCTTTGTTTGTACACCAGTGCCTTATTTCCCACGTTGGGGAACTTCATAAAGTCTTTAAAGTTGTGGTACCGTTCACCAGGAATAATGTTTTCTTCCCTAAACAGGTTCATTTTTTTCATCAGATATTGAACCGATTCCTCAGGCATATTTTGATCATAAATAAAGCGCAGTGGCTCTCCCTTTTTACGCTTTTCAAGGCTCCGTTTTAGTTTGTCATAGATTCCAACAACTATGTCATCATCTAAATCCAACTCAGAATCGCGCGTAATTTTAAACACGTGAGAATCGAATTCTTCACAATCAAATATTCTGAATATTCTGCCTAGATTGGCGCGTATCACGTCATCCAGGTAAATAATATACTTCTTTCCTTTCCGCTCCGGTAGTACCAAAAAGCGACTCAGGTGACCACTCGGGATTTCAATTAGACTATACTGTTGTTGCTTTTGCTTGTCTGTAAAGCCGACAAATAAATAGTTGACATCATCATCCAAATAAGGAAACTGATTCAGTTTCTTTAACATTATAGGCACCAATAAGGGCTCTACTTTTTCTAAATAATAAGCGTGAACGTAATCCACTTGCTCTTGGTCCAGTTGCATTTCGTCGATAATGAAAATGCCTTCTTTTCCAAGTTCTTTAATAAGAGATTTGTATACTTTATCGAATCTTTTTTGCTGGCGTACCACTGTCTCATGGATGTGATTCATCACACGCTGTGGGGATTCAACAATTTCAATATTGGTTTTACGTTGCAGCTTAATTAACCTGCGTATTGTTGCAACCCTTACCCGAAAAAATTCATCTAGGTTATTTGAAAAAATGCCTAAAAACCGCATTCTTTCTACCAATGGGTTAATTGGGTCTGCTGCTTCTTGCAGGACCCGCTCATTAAACGACAACCAGCTTATTTCCCTATTGATTGTCTTCATATGGCTCTATAACAGACTACTGATTAGTAATTTAAGATTTGTGACATAGAAATTCGAATCACACGACCTTTACCTTCAGCGTTTGTCTGCTTTCCATTTGTTGCGTCATGAATACTTTGACCGTTTCGATCAAAAGCAAAAGTTCGTGATTGCGTTTCGCCATACTTGATATTCACTTCCACTGGACTATATCCCCTCCAGAAATGAAAACCTAAACTCGCTACCGGAATTACAAACGCTGTGTTTCCGCGATACGCTGATTGCGATTGATCAAGTCGTATCAATCCAACTTTATTAAATTCAAGACCTGCACCGAAAGAAATTCCGAAGTCCTTCTCACTTTCATACGTAGAGCCTGATCCAATATATAGCTTAGCAAACAGTGGTATTTGGATTGATCCAAATCCTTCAATTGATCCAACTGAAAAGTCGCTGTATGGTGGTGCAGTAACTTGACCAAAGCCAATAGAGATTGGCGATGATATCGCTATTGCTGAATTTTCATCAAGCGTGCGAATATTATATCTTGGTTCTAAACCAATTGAAATTAGGTTGTTTGTGAAGGATTGAAATGGAATATCGGCATAATCTATTTTCACATTATTTGGATCATCTGGCGTAGGGTCAGGACTAACGTTTCCAGTGGGTGCATATTCCACCTTTAAAGGTGTCCAGATGTAATCAAAATAAAACGAAGAATGCATAGACATAAAAAAGTTGTCATTGAATTCATCCTCCTGCCCAAAACTTAAAGTGGATATCAGTACCAAGGACAACACAAAACCTATTGATTTTTTCATAGTGATTCTTTTATCTATAAACGTTTAAGCCCGCAACCTGTTTCACTTGTTGCGTCAATCTTTTGTTTCTTTCTTCACTTTCGAAGGTAACGGAATAAAAGAAAATAAGAATACACAAAAGACTAAAATACCTTGCTGACGCTCTAAAAATGATTCTAAAAACAAACTAAGAATTAGAACGGCACTCATTGCTGCAACTGCTGGATTTTTTATAGTGACAATAGCCCATAAAACCGACAGAAATGTCAGCAGCAAACCACCAATCCACCCATACGCTAAAGTTAACTCCAAAAACTGATTATGTGGACCCACCCTATTCTCAGGATATAACACTGTTTTGTCAAGCCTATATTGGTGTTGTATTTCCCGGTTAACATTTGGTGCTCCGACTCCAAATATTGGATTTTTTTTAACGATGTGTGCACTCGTTTTCCAAGCCTCTATACGCATTGCGAGTGACTTGTAGTTTATATCCTCACCTGACTTAACTGCTTTAAAGTCTTCCGTTGAATTTGCAATTTTATTGCGGAATGAGCCCGACAATTGATAGGCGAGCAAAGGCAAAAACAAAATACATATTAGGCCAACCATCAATAACTTATAACGTTGAGATTGGAGCGCATAAAGGATAACAAAAACAATAGATGAAGCGTAAAAAGCCACTAAACCTGTTCGTGAAGCAAGAATGTGCAACATCAAGGTCATCGCTACTCCACAGGTTATCCAGATGGTTTTGTATCGATCTGTTTTGAAATAATAAATGCAGACCCAAATACAAAGTGACATGATTACACCGAAGTAAATGTGATGCATATTCCCAAATATTGGTACGTGTTTACTTTGCAGTAAAAGGGCGTTGATTTCTTCGAAATTGAACCAATAATGAATGGTACTGACCAGAGCGACCAAGCTCGTTATTATTGTAAAGATTAACCAGGTATTTCGGAAGCTACAGGTGTTTTTGGGTAGTAAAAACACATACAGTGGAATAATCAATAAAGGAAGTTTTAATAAGACTTCATTCAGCCAAACATTAGGCTGTGAACGGAATCCATCAAGTAAAACCATTGTGACCCAAATCACTAGGATGTAGAACATCCATTTCACTAATCTTGGTTGACTTTGTAGTATTTTCTTTTTAAGTTGAAACTTGGTGTAGATCAATACCAAGAGCATTAGACCAACTCCAACCGAAAGAAGAAATCTGCTAAAAAACAGGGAAATAAAACAAAGTAGAAGGGGTAGAAATACCCATTCTAAGCTCCATTTGTTCTGTTGTGTATTATCTGGCAAAACTTACGTGAACCGAAGCATTTTCTACAATTTGAATATCAGTTTGGGCTGTCTCACTAAGTTGAATAATATTTCCTTTTTCTTCAGATAAGGTGTGGTTGGCGACCACTTTCACAAAGACCGACTTCTTGTTCGCTGGATTGGTAACCATAATGGTACTTCCGATACTGGCATTATGATGCGAGCAAACCCGCTTGTTTGTGTTCTCTTCAGCAACCTCCAACAACTCTGTGACACCCGTTTCAGAAACCTTTTCGGTATTGTACTTTGGTATTTTCTCAATACTGATGGA
>JBLING010000078.1:0-9405 GCA_047639155.1 bacterium | reverse complement strand
ATTAATTGACTCCAGCTATCAATGTTTTCTTGCTTTGCCCAACGTGAATTTATGGCGTTGACATTTAGCTTGTACTCTACGTTCATCCATTCAAGAATATGGAATATAAATAATGGTGCGTCAGCCAGCGCAAACACCGCATGGTTGGTAATAGAACTCGCTCCAGTTACTCTAGGATTCAATTCTCCAAGGTATATTTCTCCGTTGTCCTGATCGATTAAAAAATCCAACTCAAAGTAACCTTTGTAGCCTTCTTTACGTAATTGATCTCCAAAAAGCTGAGTGAATTTTCTCGCTTTCGTTCGAATTGCAGGTGTAAAGGCATTCGGGTAAATTTCATTGCCACACCAACCGCCTTTATAAGGAGTTAGTTCTTTAAAACCCACCAACTCAGTCATAAGTGGTGCTACGATTGTACCATGACGGGTGACACATGCTTCAACGGCTGAACCTTTACAGTTAATCCGCTTCATTATTTTTACTTCTTTCTCTTTTATGATTTCCTTTTTGTATTTGTCGAAATCAGATTCAGTTTCTATGAAAAACGTCGTGTGTCCAGAGTCACCATAAGGTGTTTGAATCACCAAGTCTTGTCCCAAGTGTTTTGACACTTTCCGGAGACCAGCAAAGTCTTTTACAGGTGACAAAACATATGGAACGCAAGGAACTCCTGCTTTCTCTGCAATACGGTTTGTATTCACTTTGTTGTCCATAAAGTTTCGCATCTTGGCTGATGGGAACATTACTTCCAACCCAAGTTTCTGCGCTAACTTTTCAGTATTTTCATCGAACATTAAGAACATGACTTTCCCGGCCTTTTTTCCTTTTGATCGTGCTTTTAGGTGGTCTTGTACTTCTGGGTGCTGTAATAGATAATTGTTAATATCCTCAATGCCTTCAAATTCATCATGAGGTATTTCCTGTTGCGGTGAAAACACGTTTGGGTGTAATCCATCGAAACACTCTATGTAACTGATATACTTGAATCCTTTAATCCACTCATCCGCTCCCAAAAGGTTAAAATTAGTGGCACTTATAAAATAAATTGGAACTTCATTTTTGTAGAAATATCGTCTGATATCCGCGATACCGTTGAGTTCCATTGTTTTACTTTTTTTCTTTGTCATTATTGAATTTTTGAGATTGTTTTAATTGCGACCTTTTAAGCCGGATTCTAACGCACCTATTGATGTCATTGTTTTTTGTCGATCTAGAACACTTTCTTTAAAAACACGCAGTCCTAGATCGGAACGATAACCGTGAATTTCAGCAACATCCAGAGCAAGCATAAACGCAATTATTTCATTACTTACGACTTGTCCAGGAACCAATATTGGGAAGCCTGGTGGATAGGGTATTATAAAAGACGAAGCAACCAATATCTTACCTGTTTTCATTACGTTTTCGCATTCCTCTAAAGGAATGTATTCGTAATTATCCTCATCATAGGCAAGAAAGAATGCCTCTCTCAAATTACCACCTGGTACACCAGGAACGGCTTGAAACGAATGATGAAAGTGACTAAAGTCTGGTAACGGTGGCACATGTATGGTTAAGGAATATATGCGCTGTTCGTGAATTTCAGCCTCTCTTTTGTTTAGCGATTCAAACTCTTCATCCAGTTCGTCTGCAATTTTTAATAGCGCATTTGTAAGGTAGGTAATACTGCCGCGTGTTGTTCCAATGTTAGTCATGAACAACACCGTATTTCTAGAAGTTTTGTTGATTTGAATATTGAATTTATCCATCAAAAACTTATTTTTGAACGTATCACCATCAACCCCTGTACGGCCGATGTGTAGTGTTATTTTCGTTGGGTCAAGAACGAATTCATCTTTCTCCCACGCTTCTTCCATTCGATTCCAGCCATTCTTCTTATCGTAATATTCTATCAGTCCAGTTTGACGATATTCATCAGGGATAAAGTCATGCACTGTCAGCACGTCGAAGTATTTTTTGAGTTTTGGATTATTAATAATCTTGGCACGCAGCACCATCGCCAGTTCTATACTTTTCTCAACCAATTCGAAACCCTCGAATTGAACCTGTCTGCGACCTACGTCCAATGACGCCAACATCTGGTAATTTGGTGATGTGGAAGTATGTGTCATGTATGCTTCAAGGAAAGTACTTTCACTTTTTCTGCGATAATCTTGGTCGTGGATGTGGATCATAGACCCTTGACGAAAACTACTTAGTGTTTTATGTGTACTCTGAGTTGAATAGACCCTAACGCGAACTTTATCGGGATCAGGTAAGCTAGAAGTTTTACCTTCTTCAAGCGATTTTATATGATTTGTATACTCTTTTTTGTAAGCGGCACTAGCGTAGCGTTCGTGCAATTTTTTAGCAGTATACATGCCTGTCCGTTGCTTATATGTATAGGTAAACCCAGCAAAAGCAAACCACGCCTCATCCCACAAAAAGATCATATCAGGCTTAATTGCCAGTACTTCTTGCATCACTCTTTCGACGTTATAAACCAAGCCGTCAAACGTACAGTTGGTCAATAAAAGCATCTTCACTTTATCCAATCGTCCAGCGGTTTTTAGAAGGTGCAACTTGTCGATGATATGATTAATTGGTACAGCGCCGTACATCGAATACTTTTCGATAGGGAAGGAGTCAAGGTATACAGGATAAGCACCTGATAACAATAAACCATAATGATGCGATTTATGACAATCGCGGTCAATTAACACAACATCTCCAGGTTGAACCAAAGCTTGCATTACAATTTTGTTGGCTGTTGACGTTCCGTTTGTTACAAAAAATGTATGCTGAGAACCGTAGGCATCTCGGGCCATTTCTTGTGCCTTTTTCAAGGGGCCAGTTGGTTGCAAAAGGGAGTCTAATCCACCTGTTGTGGCAGAAGTTTCCGCTAAAAACATATTTCGTCCATAGAAATCTCCGAAATCATTAATCCACCTAGATTTGAAAACTGAGTTACCCCTGGAAATGGGCATGGCATGAAAGACACCTGTTGGCTTTTGGCTATAATCCTTAAGGGCCGTAAAAAACGGAGTATTGTAGCGTTCTGCGATACCTCGTTTTATCGTTAAATGGATTTCTTGCAAGTCCTCCATTCGATAAAATATTCTTCTGAATGTTTTTAAGGTGGACTCTGTTAGGTTGGACAAGGATGAATCTGTAACGTAATATACGTCTAGTTCAGGACGATATTTCTTAGCATATTCTGCAATCATGGGGCCTAAGGCCTCGTCTGGTCTGTCGCTAAAGTCAATCTTAAGAATGTTTTGTATGTAAGGTTTGATTAGATCTGAAATACTCTCCGCATGAAACGGTGGAGCATAACGGATAACCAAAGCTTGAATATTATAATTAAAGGCTAGGGCAATTAGGGCATCTTGAAAAGACCTTTGAACGACAACACCATAGTTAAATTCATCGCTTGGGTCACGAATTTCTACTACTTTTTGTTTTAAGTCGAATTCGTCTTGAAGCGTCATTTCCTCAACGAACATTACTTCGAAATAATTCTTACGCAGCCCTTCATTGGTTTCGTGCTCTTCAACATCGTCCATGCTATTCACATCTTCGCTGATAAAGTCTGGGCGTGTTCGATATGTTTCACTAACCAACTGTCTGGTTATGTCTACTACATTGTTAGCCAAAGCAGTGTATTCCTGTCTGTTTAAGGTGTTTTCTAACTGTGTTAGACGCGAAGTACCCGGAAAGGCGAAATAGCATTCAACCCCTTTTAATTTTTCAATAAGAGAACCACTCGCTTCGATACATTTTTCCTCATTTGGGGTACCTTTTTGGCATTGCCCCAGTTTGGAAGTTTCATCTTTTAAATCGTTCCAGTGGTCAACACGAAGTTGACCGATATTGTAGTAAGGAGCACTGATTTGTTGTTTTTTCGTCACGATCTAATTTTTAGAGTGAATAGCTAGTTTATTACCCTCAGAATCAATAAAAATAGCGAAGTACCCACCTTCTTTGTTAGTTAAAGTTTTAGTCATTACCACACGTCCGCCGGCTTCCTCAACCTTGTTCAAAACATTGTTAAGGTCATCGCCACCGTTAAGGTAGACCAAAGGGCCACTATCATTTGGGTTAGAACCTGGGCCAGAAACAACAGCGCCTCCAATACCGCCATTTGCAGGAAAGAAAGCCATCCGATGCGAGTTGCTGGATGTAGTTTCCATTTGAATGCCGTAAATGTGATTGTAAAAATCCAATGCTTGCTCAAAATTGTGAGCGGGGATTTCAAACCAACTTACATAGTCTTTAAGGTTGTTCGGTTTTCTTTTTTTCCCAGATGTGGAACCCATAGTTTTATTATTTTATAATGTTTTCATTGTATGAGGCAGGATCAATTGGCGCTGCCATTCTATTTTCTTCTATTTTTAACTTTGCTAAATTGTCCAATCTAGTTGGTTTAATTAGCGGTCCGAGTGATTCTAAGTACGGATGTTTTGCATCTTTTTGATAAATCGTAAAATCACCTAAGTGATCTCTAAAGCTTTTTAAGGGCTGACCAAGCCGAAGAACGCCAAGTTCTCGACTTCTACGAACACGTTCGATGTCCAATTCAATTGGGAAAATTTCTTCAGTTTCACCTGATTCATGTAAGATTCGACCATCTGGGCCACAAACTATCGAACGGCCGCTACCGCCAGTGTCTAACCCGTTTACATCAAAAAAGAAACATTGGTTTACAGTAGACATGGTGCGTACCATAGAGAGCTCAATATCTCTGTCGATGGTGCCAGTCATAGTGGGATGCAAAATCACTTCCGCGCCCATAACTGCTAATGTACGCACAGTTTCTGGAAACCACATGTCATAACAGATGGAAATGCCAAATCGACAAACACCAGGGACGTCAAACGTGCAGAATTCGTTTCCTGGGGTTACCCCAACTTCGTATGGATAGAATGGGAACATTTTACTGTATCGCGTTACAACATCTCCATGTGGGTTTATTACAGACGCAGTGTTGTATATTTTACCATCGCGTTTTTCGAATATTGAACCCGGTAATATCCAAACGCCATGTTTTTTTGCAACCGCTTGCATTTCCTTTTCGAAATCGCATGGAAGTTCTTGTGCGGTATATGTTAATGGGCCATACGCACATAACTCACTGAATACAATCATCTCCACCCAAGGGTAAAGGTTCATCGTTATATTAATCTTAAGCTTCATTAGCTCAACGTTCGGCGTTACCGCCGAAACTTTCATTTGTATACCTGCAATTGCAAAAGGTTTCATATTTTTTGTTGTTTAATATTTTTTATTTCATCGGCGATAATGTCAAGGCCAATGTTCAATTGTTCATTGGTAATAACCAACGGACACAGGATTCGAATCACATTCTTATAAGTTCCGGCACTTAACAGGATGAGTCCACGTTTTGAACAATTTTTAACAATTGCTCCGCATAGTTCTGTGTGTGGTTGTGATGGATCGTTATTTTTAACAAATTCAATCCCCATCATCGCGCCCAACCCCCGAATGTCTCCAATTTCAGGATGCTCGTTTTGCATCTCACCAAATCGTTTTCGGATGATGTCTCCAACTTCCACAGCACGGTCATTGAGATCGGCATCCTTCATTAACTGAATGGTAGCCAATGCAGCTACACAACTTAGAGGGCTGCCTATATAGGTTCCACCAATGGTGCCACCCTTAGCTGCATCCATAATATGTGCCTTACCAACAACTGCGGCAATTGGCATTCCAGAACCCATTGACTTGGCATATGTGCTAATGTCTGGAGTTATCCCATAATGCTGCCAACTAGCCCATTTACCTGTTCTAGCAAAACCACTTTGTACTTCATCCACAATCAGCATGATGCCATTTTCGTCGCAGAAATCGCGTAACCCCTCAAGGTATCTTTGAGGCGTCACATTAAATCCACCCTCTCCTTGAACAGGTTCGATGATGATAGCAGCAAGGTTATTTGGGTCAACCAAGTTTCGTCCGCTTTCTCTTAATCTTTTTAATTCCAAGTCAACAAATTGGTCCATATCCTTACCCGTTCCATAGCGATAAAAATTAGGAAATGGTAGTCTGTAAACTTCAGGAGAGAAAGGCCCACAACCAATTTTGTAATCAATCTTACTCGTCAGCGTCATTGCCATCATCGTGCGACCATGATACGCACCAGTATAACATAAAACACCTTGTTTGCCTGTTGCTTGACGTGCTATTTTTATGGCATTTTCAACGGCTTCTGCACCCGTACTTACCAGCATGGATTTTGTCTGAATACCGTGCGGTAGAATCTCTGCTAATTTCTCGCATAGTTCTATGTACGGTTCATACGTCACCACGTTGAAACTCGTATGAATATACTTCGCTGCTTGTTCCTGAATAGCGCGAACAACAGGTTCAGGACAGTGCCCTGCATTCACCACGCCAATTCCACCTGCAAAATCAATTAACTCATTACCATCTAAGTCAGTAATTGTCGCACCACTTGCATGAGAAACGGTGGCGGCATTAAAGACACCGACTCCGTTTGCTACCGTATTTTTTCTTCGCTCCAATAGTTGTTCTGAAGCTGCTTGATTAGATATCATTTTTATAATAAACCTTTTATATTTTAACCTACAAATCTAAAGTGGTCACTTTAAATTAACATTACTAGATTTTAGATGCAAATCTCGCTGAGGGAATGGGGTATGAATATTCGCATTTTTCATTGATAGATATCCTTATTTCACTCATCGCGCGATCAATATTAAACATCTCAGTGCTCCAAAACAAAAGTTCAAAATCCATTGAACTTTCCCCAAAATCAATAAATCGACCTTCAGGGCTTGTCGTCGTGCTGCATAATTTGTGTTCTCTAGCGCTTTCTTCCAGGACTGAAATTATTTGTTGGGGACTCGTCCCGTAAGCAACTCCAACCTTGATATGGTACCTGGTTTCTTTTTCTTGATGGCTCCATTTGATAACCTTGTTTGTAACCAATAAGGAATTCGGTACAAAAATAATAATACCATCTCTATTTTTGACATTTGAGGCCCTTAAACCAATCTTTTCTACACGGACAACATCAACATCTATTTCAAGAATGTATCGCACTTTTATACTTCCTTAAATGAGTAGAATTAATCTTGAGATTATGTCATTAAATGTTTGTTGTATGCCAAGTCCAACCCCTACCAATAAAGCCGCTGAGCCTGCAATTAAAATGGTGACTTTTATGCCTAACATTTCTAGAACAATCGTGATTACAATCACCCAAATTAAATAGCGAACTATGATAAACAATGCGTGTTTGTTCCCTGCGTCGAGCTTACTAAATCGGGATTGTTGGGTGATCTCTTTTTTGATGCTCCACAAAGCAAACTTGGCCACCGCGAACATGGTAAAGACCATTAAGAGACGATAGACCGTGAGTTTAAAAGTACCCGTTTCGAACAGTGAGTACTCTAAAATTTCCTTAAGATCCATGTCATGTATATTTAAAATAAATTTTGATTGTAGATTTAAGACGCGATAACCTGAATAGGTAACACCTTTTTTTGCAGAAAGATTTTAAAAAATAGATTTTCTGAGTTGATGCCAGCCCCAATTGAGTGCAAATCGAGCATATTAGACGTACTGATTTTTTGGATTTAAAAGGCGGGATGAAAGCGATAATATATTGCCCGTAATCGTTTACGAGCCCGCAACAAACGCATTTTTAATGCCGGTATTGACTCAATATTTAGAATATACCTTATGCTCTCCAAATCCATACCTTCCCAATACTTCAGTACAATGATGGTTTTGTCTTCAGGCTTTAACATTTCAAGAAGTAAAGTCAAACGTTCTTTGCGGATGTCTAAAATCTGCATGACTTCTTTTTCGTTCGATTCTTCAGGGATTTCTAATAATTCTTCCTAATCACCGAACTTAATGCGCTTTGTATCACGCAAGTAGGTTGCACAATGGTTGTAAGTAATTGAATATAACCAGGTACAATACTTCGCATCACCACCATAGGTTTCAAGTGCTTTGAGTGCCATTATGAGAATGTCTTGCGTATGGTCATCAGCTACTTCAGGATTATCGGTCATTGCTAGACATTTAGCGTAAACCTTATCGCGATATCGATTATGAAGTACTTCAAAGTAATTCTTGTCTCCATCCGTGATTAGTTTTATACACTATCTCTTCGTCCGACAATTCCTTTACCTCACTTAGCCTAATAGCGGTAAACTTAAGTATTGTACAATGTTAATCAATGTATTTGGGTTGGACACATTCATCATCTGACTGTGGCAATCAAATTCTACTAGAGTTTAAGCATAAAAAAGGCTGTTCGTGAATACGAACAGCCCTTCATAAGTTGTGATTTGTCTTTTATCCCAAATAGGATTTCAAAATTTTGCTTTTCGATGACTTACGCAGTCTTCGCAATGCTTTTTCTTTAATTTGACGAACACGTTCACGTGTAAGTCCAACTTTCTCAGAGATGTCTTCCAACGTATGCGCTGGTCCACCATCTAATCCGTAATAGTATTTCAAAACATCTCTTTCTTTTTCAGATAAGGTTGAAATAACACGGTTGATTTCTTTCTGTAACGACTCATTTAACAAGGGATTGTCAGGATCTGGCTCATCATTGTTGTCGAGTACACCTAACAAAGTATTGTCTTCACCTTCTGTTAACGGCGCGTCAATACTTAAATGACGACCAGAAGTCTTAAAGGCATTTTCGACCTCAGTTACGGGAATGTCTAAGGCTTTAGCAATCTCTTCAGCAGTTGGCTCGCGCTCGTGAAGCTGTTCGAGTTTAGCGGCAGTTGCAGATATTCTTCCAATTGAACCAACCTTGTTTAAAGGTAAGCGAACAATTCTTGACTGATCAGCTAAAGCTTGTAGGATACTTTGACGAATCCACCATACAGCGTATGAAATGAATTTAAAACCACGCGTCTCATCAAAACGTTTTGCCGCTTTAATCAGACCTAAGTTTCCTTCATTAATCAAATCTCCAAGTGTTAAACCTTGATTTTGATATTGTTTCGAAACGGAAACCACGAATCGAAGGTTAGCGTTTACTAATTTTTCAAGCGCGGCTTGATCTCCTTCGCGAATTCGTTGCGCCAAGATTACTTCTTCTTGTGCGTCAATCATGTTTACCTTACTAATTTCGTTAAGGTATTTGTCTAATGATTTGTTTTCGCGGTTAGTAAACTGCTTACTAATTTTTAGTTGTCTCATAGAATTTTTAAGGTGACTACTACTTTATGCACTATTAAAATAGAACTTGCAAAGGTATACTAATGTTTAATTTTTTTTATCAAATGTATACCCCTTTAATATGTGCAATAATCAAGCCAAACCCACGCAATTACTGGCGTAGCGCTTGAAAGTCTTGTAAACATTGGGTGAATTTTAACTATATACATTCAGCGATATTCATTTTTTTTT
>JBLING010000077.1:0-9442 GCA_047639155.1 bacterium | reverse complement strand
AATGACCGTTAACATTGAAAATGATGACTATTGGGTTGCTACAATTAAGGACGTTAGAGAAAATGACAACGACTGGAAGCCAAAATTCGACGGTCAAAAAGTAGAAGTTACCGGTGTTGTTTATGGAATTGATTTAGATGGAAACAATGGTATTTCTTTTACCATAATCGATTCAACTGCTGGTATTAACATTTTCAACTTTAGAGACGTTTCTGATTATGTTGTAAATGAAACTGACGAAATTACGGTTAGAGGTTATATCACTTCATACAATGGCTTGACTGAATTATTTGCTGATAGCATCAAAGTAAACGGATCAAGCACATTAAAAACGCCTACAGTAGTTACAAAACCAACTGAAGAAACTGAATCTGATTTCATCGAAATACGTAAAGTATGGATTGCTGATACTACAACAGTTTGGCCAAATAATGGAAACGTTTCTATTACAAACGGTACTGATACTTTCTTGTTACGTGTTGACAAAGATGTTACTGACATGGTTGGCGTTTCTGTCGATAACGACACAATGGATATCTTAGGAATCGGTGGTCAATTTGACAATTCTGCTTTTCCTTTAGACGCTGGATATCAAATCTTCCCACGTGGTATTGCTGATATTATGCAATGGGACAAAACAAGTGTTAAAGACTTCTCTTTAATCGCTTCAGTATTCCCTAACCCTTCAACAGGTGTGATCAACGTAAGTGCAGTTCAGCCAATTGTACATATTTCTGTGATCAATGCGATGGGTAACACAGTGATATCTCAACCAGTAACAAATACACTAGGAACAAGTATCAACTTATCCGAATTTGCTGCAGGTGTTTACTTTATTACAATTAATGCTGAAAACGCTTCAAGCGTCAAACGCGTAGTAATTAAATAAGAAACTTAAAATTTTGAAAAGCCCTCTGTTATTTAACAGGGGGTTTTTTTATGTCTGAATAGTTTTTAACTCCCTTTGCAAAGTACTGATACAGCATGCTTAAGTTGATAAATCCAGGTAAAGTATCTGTTGGTTTAGCCGTTGGATTTGCTTTCCGTTTAGACCAGTAGAACCCGAATTTTGCAAAAAACACCCAATGCGCTTTTACAATCATTGCGGCTGATTTGAACTTACCATCTACAATAAATTTGACTCCTGCTAATCCGTCTAACAAAAGCCTAATGATTAAAACTCGAATCGCTTGTGCTGTGGGCATATTCTTTGCAATGAGCACAAGATTGTTCCTAAAGTTGAGGTATACTTTTTGGGGACTGTGGGCGTCTAGAGTCCCTCCCCCAATATGGTACACTGTTGAGTCAGGATTCACCCAAATTTCATTTCCGCTATTTTGCATTCTCCAGCAAAGATCAATTTCCTCCATGTGGGCGAAAAAATCTTCATCAAGCCCTCCAAGACTTTTGTACACTTGTGCCCGCACCAGCAATGCAGCGCCAGTCGCCCAAAAAATAGCAGATTTTGTATCGTATTGACCATTATCGGCTTCTAATTGGTCAAACAAACGACCCCGACAAAATGGGTATGCGTATTTATCGATAAAACCACCACAAGCACCAGCATATTCAAAAACATCTCTGTTGTGGTAACTTTTTATTTTTGGTTGGACAGCCGAAATATTCTCATCAGACAGCATCGTATCCATTAAAGGAGCCAACCAATCTGGTTGTACTTCCACATCGCTATTCAATAAAACCCAGTAATCAGTCTTTAAATCTTTAAGTGCTTCATTGTAGCCACCAGCGTACCCACGGTTTTTGTCTATTTGAATGCATTTAACGTCTTTGAAAGTAGATTGAACAAATGCAAGACTTCCATCTGTAGAGGCGTTATCCGCAACAACGACTTCGAAAGAAGGATATTCGGTTTTCAAAACATATGGAATCAGCTTTTCAAGTAAAGCCTTGGTGTTGTAATTTAATATGACTACGGATACTTTGTGTTGTTTCATCGGTCGCAAAAGTAATTGGTTTTTATGGTTCTCTTTATCGTTTGAAATCCCTTAATTTGCTTAAAAATCTATTAAATTCAATGAATATCGTAGTTAAGAATCTCCCTGACTCAGTTAACGCTTATTACCTGGAAATCTTATTTACCAAATGTGGTGAGGTAGATTACACCAAGGTGGTATATGACCGTGTAACTGGAGAGCATAAGGGCGTTGGGTTTGTAGAAATGCCGAAAGATGACGAAGGCGAAAAAGCTATCGAAGAGTTAAATGGTAAAGAAATCAATGGTCAAGTCATTGAAGTAGAGAAAGCCCGTCCAAGAAAAGTAAATATTTGGAGTTAGGCTTTTTTACCAAGCAAGACCACATTTTCAACGTGGTGTGTATGCGGAAACATGTCTACAGGTTGAACCCTTGCCACTTCGTACATTTCACGCATTAAATCAAGATCTCTCGCTTGTGTTGCCGGATTACAGCTCACGTAAATCACCTTTTCTGCTGCTAGTTTAACTATTTGGCTAATAACATCAGGGTGCATTCCTGCGCGTGGGGGATCCGTTACAATCACATCTGGCTTTCCATACTTTTCAGTAAAAGCGTCAGTCAGCTCATCTTTCATGTCACCCACTACAAAATCACAGTTAGTAATATTGTTTGCAACGGCGTTTTCATTTGCATCTTCAATGGCTTGAGGTACACTTTCAATTCCAATTACCCTTTTCGCTGATTTTGCCAGAAATAGAGAAATCGTTCCGGTACCACAGTACAAGTCGTAAACATTCTCATTTCCTGTTAAACCGGCAAAGTTTAAGGTTGTGTTGTATAAAATTTCGGCTTGTGTTGGATTCGTTTGAAAAAATGATTTGGGCCGAATCTTAAATTCTAAATCATCAATCGTTTCAGTCAAAAATGTAACCCCAGAATATTTTTGTAGGTGCAAGTCGTAAATACTGTCATTTACCTTTTCATTTACTGAAAACAAAAGTGACTTTATCTGAGGGAAAGCATCTTTCATTGCTCCCATCATAGACTCTATAACCTCTGTTTCGTTATAACGAAAGGTTTGCCAAACCATCCACTCACCTGCCCTGTTATTTCGCAGCATAAGGTTACGCAACATACCTTCCTGCTTTCGAGCATCATAAAATGAAATGTCGTTTTGAATGGCATACGCATAACACCAGTTCCGAATTTGATTGGCATAATCATCTTGCAGCCAACATTTTTCAATATGAACAATTTTATCGAATCGTTTGGGAACATGAAATCCTAATCCCGGATCTTCAATAAACGCATCTCCATCCAGCTGTGCTTTAGTGAGCCAGCGACTATGGCTATACGTGTATTCCATTTTATTGCGGTAGGTCTGTGTGTTTTCACTTCCTAGCGCCATTGGAATTTCGTCATACGGGATTTTACCGATACGATCAAAAGCATCTTTCACCTGTTGGGTTTTAAACGCCAATTGACCTTGGTAATCCATATGTTGCCACTTGCACCCTCCACAGGAACCAAAGTGTTCACAAAAAGGAGTTACCCGCTGTAGGCCGTTTGTATGAATCGTTACAATTTCACCGAGTAAGAACTTTTTCTTCTTCCCAATTACTTTTAGGTCACAAACGTCTCCGGGTACTGCGTTTTTAACAAAAACGACTTTCCCTTCCCATCTGGCAATACAATTCCCTTCGGCTCCTGCTGATTCAATCGTAATATTCTCTAGCAGCTTGCCGTAAAACTTCCTAATATTCAAGAAATATGTCGCTTAATTTTCTGTAGGCGCTGCATTATGCACTTCCGCCAATTTATCCAATAACTCTCCAAACTTTGTTTCGTCCATATATCCTGGATACTGAAACATTTTATTTTGCTTTGGAAGGTAAAAAAACGTGGTCGGATATCCACTACTTTTACCACTACTAAGGGCCGCCAATAACGTGCGCCCGTCGTATGACGTATCACCAATAACGTATTGCCCACCAAGTTCAGGATTGAACTTGATTGGGATAAAATTTTCGTTAATTTTCTTTATTACGCTTTGTTTCGCGTACGTGTCTTTGTCCATTTTTTTGCACCAGCCACACCATTCGGTATAGGTATCTATAAGTGCAATTTTATTTTCAGTCTTCGCTTTGCTAAATCCATCATTCCAATGTTGCCAAACTAATTTCTGATCATCTGTTTTAAATGCAAACAGTGTAAGTAGCGTAAAAAACCCAAGTGTTAAGAATCCTTTTTTCATTTATTGTCTCTTCTTCGTGTGTTAATTGTGTATCAACAATCATACCGTAGAGTACGAAAGTAGCATATATATTACCATATTTTGTAATTAAATCCTCATAATTGCATGGTCTAAAGCACGTGAACCCTGAACATGCAATCATCTAAAAAAAGTATCAAATTTTCCATAGATGGAGACATTCAATCACCAAAGGAGTCGTCTTATTTAAAAGAACTTGACAAATTACAAGCCAAGCGGTTCAAACGTATATCCGTTCTATTTGGCATAAGTTTGATTGCAAGTGTGATACTCATATTATTTCAGTTTTTTACCATTAAACAAACTGAGTTAAGGATAGAAGAATTGTCGAAGACACAATCTCTACCTTCATTACAAAATTCAATTGACAGTTTGGTGTACAAAAACGACAGTTTGCGATTGGTATTGGCCAAACTTCAAATATCCAACGACTTACTCACGGAAAACTATTCTGCTGGCCAAGGCATTTATTTTGAGGTTCACATGGACTTCTCAGGCGACTTTGATTTGGCGCAATACAAAACAGAGCTCGCAAAACAATTATCGAATGAATTCGATGAACGAGATAAACTTATACTTGGTCGATTCAAATCCTTTAGAAAAGCGCTCCTTTTTGAAAACGATTTGAAAAAAATGGGGTTAAAAAACCTGTATCTACTTGGCCGCGTTGATGGCAATATTATGACCTTTAAGGAGGCTCTAGCCCTTGCCCAGAACCAAAATAAATAGCTACATTTACCGTTACTCTATTTAAGGTACTAACTATTGTGCAAAACACATCCAACATCTTACTGGAAAAACTAGATGCTTTCATACGGAAGTATTATAAAAATCAACTATTACGAGGTTCCCTTTGGGTTATTGGCGGGATAGTTTCTGGACTATTAGTCGCCAGCTTGTTAGAGTATTTCGGTCGTTTTAGCATCAGTACAAGAACAATTCTATTTTTAACTTTAAGCTTGTTTTGTTTGGCTATACTTGGACGTTTGGTCGTCCGTCCATTGCTAAAATTATATAAGTTAGGTGATCGCATTGGTTACAAAGAAGCGGCAACAATTGTTGGGGTTCATTTCCCGGAAATAAAGGACAAACTCCTCAATACCCTGCAGTTAGATGAAAACGCTTCGGACAATAGCTTACTTCAGGCTGCTATCATACAGAAAACTGAAGAGTTAAAACCTATTCCATTTCAAAACGCAGTAGATTTCACCTCAAATCGGAAATATGTAAAATACGCTGTATTGCCGTTATTGGTGTTTGGAGTTCTAATAGCAGTTAACAAAGGATTTACAGATAGCACAAAAAGACTGGTACGGTATAATACACAATTCGTTGAACAGGCGCCATTCGAATTCCACTTGGCAATGGATGGCTTGGACGTTTTGCAAAACGAGCCAGTTGAGATAAAAATGAACACGGTTGGTGATGTTATTCCAAACGACGCTTACATAGTATTAGGTGGCAATGAATTTAAAATGAAAAAGAACAGTCAAGGTTCGTTTTCATATTTTTTAAAACGCATTACCGAAACAACTGACTTCAACTTTAAAGCAGGAGGATTCAATAGCCAAGCTTTTCGCTTAAACGCCATTCCGAAACCGACCTTATTAAACTTCGAGACGTATTTAAACTATCCCAATTACACGGGTTTAAAAGATGAGTGGATTAAAAATACAGCGGAAATAACGATTCCTACAGGAACAGAAGTATCATGGAAATTACACACAAAAAGCGCAAATAAGGCAATCTTCAAATCTGACGAGAAAGCTGTTGAATCAACCAAGAAAGGAAATCTATTTCAGTGGGTAAAACGCATCATTAAATCAACCCAGTTTACCATCACAACGTCAAACGACGAAGTATCCGCCGGAGATTCAATGGAATTTTCCGTGCAAATAATACCAGATAATTATCCTGAAATCAAAATGGAAGAGAAACCCGACTCTTCAAATAAAAAGACGATCTACATGATGGGGCAAATCAACGATGATTATGGATTCAACAGGTTGTTGTTCCATTATAAGTTTGTCTCCTCAAAAAATGATTCAAAAAAAGGAACGGGTGAAGTAATCTCCGTACCTGTTGATAAAACGAGAAAAAAGCAAGGATTCTTTCATTTCTGGGACCTTAATAAATTAGACATCCAACCTGAAGATAAGTTAGAATACTATTTCGAAGTTTGGGACAACGATGGCGTTTTTGGGAGCAAGTCATCCAAAACAACACCACAAGTTTTTGCAGCACCTAGTCTTGACGAAATCAATAAATCAGTCGAAAAGACTACTGAAAAAATCAAAGATGATTTGTCTGATCGCAAAAAAGACGTTGAGTCTCTTGAGAAAGACCTTTCGGAGCTTGAAAGGAAGCTAACAGAGAAAAAGGAGCTCACCTGGGAGGACAAGAAAAAAATTAAATCACTTTTAGAAAATCACAAAGCGTTAGAAAAACAACTTGAAAAAGTGGTTAAAGAAAACACAGAAAACAATAAGTCAGAAAACGAATTTAAAAAAGTTGATCAGGATATTTTAGACAAGCAAAAGCAAATCGAAGACTTGTTTCAAGAAGTTGTTACTGATGAGATGCGTGAGCTGATGGAGAAGATTGAAGCTTTGATGGAAAAGAATCAAAAGCAACAAATGATGGAGCAATTGGACCAATTGAAAATGACAGATAAAGATGTCAAAAAGCAGTTGGACCGTATGTTGGAACAACTCAAACAGCTTCAATTAGAAAAGAAAGTTCAGGAAACAGTTGACAAGCTAGATGAATTAGCAAAAGATCAGCATGAGCTCTCTAAAGAATCTAAAAAAGGCGAAAAATCCGAAGAGGAACTGAAAAAAGAACAAGAGAAATTATCAAAAGAATTCGAAGATGTTAAAAAAGACCTTAAAGACATCGACAAAAAAAATAAAGACCTCGAAAAGCCGATGAAATTGGATCCTAAAAAAATGGACCAAGAGAAGGAGAACGTAGATAAAGAACAGAAGGAAAGTGAAGAAAATTTAAGTAAAGGTCAAAAATCTAAAGCTGGCGAAAATCAGAAAAAGGCTGGGGAAGAATTAAAGAAAATGGCTCAGTCTCTTAACATGCAAATGGAGGCAGCGACCAAACAGCAAGAAATGGAGGATTACAACACGTTGCGCGGCATTTTAGACAATCTCGTACAGGTAAGTAAGGACCAAGAGGCGCTGATGGAAGACTTCAAGGAAACCCGTGTATACAACCCAAAGTATGTTGAATTAGGCCAGCAACAAAAGAAAATTAAAGACGACACAAAAATCATAGAAGATTCCTTATTTGCACTAAGCAAGCGTGTTAAACAGGTTGAACACTTTATAAATAAAGAAATTGGATTGGTAAATAACAACATTGACAAAGCCATTTACCAACTTGGAGAGCGGAATACCTCCATGATTGTCATCCATCAACAGTATGTGATGACGAGCATGAATAATCTGGCGTTGATGTTAGAAAATTCTCTGGATCAAATGCAAGAGCAGATGAAGAGTAAGCCTGGTTCTGGATCATGTTCAAAACCTGGTCAGAATAAAAAACCAGGCGGCGCTAAGTCCATGCGTGAAATGCAAGAATCACTTAAAAAGCAGCTGGAACAGATGGGCAAACAGCAGAAAGAAGGTGGCAAACCATCAAGTATGCAATTCGCAAAAGCTGCAGCACAACAAGCGGCCATACGGAAACGTTTAAAGGACTTACAACGACAGCTTGATAAAGAAGGGAAAGGTCAGAAGCTTGGAAACTTAGGAAAGACAGAAAAGATGATGGACGATTTAGAGAAGGACCTCTACAACAAACGTCTAAATCCAAATGTACTTAAGAAACAACAAGACATTTTAACAAGGCTTTTAGAGCACGAAAAGGCGGAGCGCAAACAAGATCAGGATGATAAACGAAAGTCGAATGAAGGTGACGATAAACAGCGTACCCTACCTCCAAGTATTGAAGAGTATCTTAAACAAAAGGATAAGGAACAAGAATTGTTAAAAACACTTCCTCCAGATTTAGCGCCTTATTACAAAAACAAGGTGCGTGAATACTTTGAGAACATAGAGCAGTAGCTTAAATAATAAACTTACTCAGGTTAAAACAGATAACCTGCTGCAATGTGAAGCTTCCCTACTTGATATAGTTGAATCATGTCTAACACATCGCTTTCTATGCTGCCACTATTTGGAATATTGGGGCCATAGAAATTAGGTCCTGGAATTCCCCATCCAACAGAAAAACCAAAGTCTAACAAAACACGATCTGTAATCGCCCTCGATATGCCAACAGTGCCGCTATATTCTATAAATCTGAAGTAATATTTACCATAATTCAATTCCGCACTGGTAGCGTTTTGATTAAAACTTCCCCATGATCCGGCCAAAATATTGTTAAAGGTAACTGCATAGGTGTGGTAGTTTAATTTTAAGCCATAATAGACTCCAATTGGAGCCAGTGACCCCTTTTTTCTGACATAGAACCTTGTACTAGCCCCAGCATATATGTCGGTAATTTTAGGATAACCTTGGTAATAATCATAATCCAATCGATAACCCATGTCGTTGACATAATAAAAGGCAGATCTATGATGATTTAAATCCATAGTGAGACTATTGAATCCCCCTATTGCCTCAAGAACAAACCGGTTTGAAAATGTATGCCCAACATTTACTTCTAACTCTGATTTAAAACTGAACCCTTCAAAGTACGATGACGACACTTCATTGCTTGGCTTCCATTTTTCTGGATGTCGTAATCTAACTCCCGTATTGTATTTCAACATTACATAATTGGTCTTACCCAAATAACCAGATATAATTGGTTTCTGCCCAAACGCCGCAATAGACGTAATCAACAGAAAAACGACGATTACTTTTTTCATTTTGCGCGGTTTAATTGGTTAAATGAATTGTATAGATGCGAATTGATAACGTCTTTTCGATATTTAGATGGAAATGACTTAAAATCATAAAAACCAACATCTCCTTTTTTTAAGTCGAATACCATAAAAACATAATCTAAATTTTGCAAGGGCTTAACTTGCCAATACAGGTAAAATGGCAATGGATATAATGTAAGCAGCGATAAAAGAAAGTAACTACCATTAAATGAATTGGTCTCGGTAAAATGTGAGACGTAATTCAGGCCCAAATAATCCGTTTCGTATTTCTCCCTTAAATTAACAAGGTGTTGAGAAGAAAAACTGTGAAAGTCATAACCGTTGTACAAT
>JBLING010000076.1:0-9519 GCA_047639155.1 bacterium | reverse complement strand
CCGGTATAAAAGCAGGAATTATTTTACTGGCTACAGGGTATGCTATTTATGTTACAGTGACTAACAAGCTGGCAAACAAACATGCATTATTTAGTTTCCCAAAAACAAACCATTGGAAAACAGTGGCTCTCCGATTCTTGTTGTTGGTGTGCATTAGCCTCCCATTTATGTTTTTCTTTCATCCAGATGATTTATTCATCGTGGCAAGGAAAAATTTAGGGATGCTAATTGGGATTAGTTTTTTCTATTCGGTTTTTTCCGTTTTTCCTCAAGAGTTTCTTTACCGGACCTTCTTTTATACCCGATACGCCGATCTCTTTCCGAACAGGTTTGTACTGATCTTTGCCAATGCTTTTATTTTTTCGCTTGCACATATTGTATTTCTAAATGGCTTGGTATTGGCAATAACTTTCGTCGGTGGGATAATCTTTTCGCTAACGTATTTCAAAACCAAGTCGGTTTTAATTACAAGTGTGGAACACTCAATTTACGGTTGTTGGATTTTCGCAGTTGGGATGGGCGAAATGCTTGCTTTCCCAATGCCTACTTGATTCTATTATAATATTCCACGCCATTGAACATTATATTTGACAAAAAAGCATCATGATAAAAGGCATTCACACAATGTTCTATTCTTCTGAACCAGAGGCCCTACGATTGTTTTTTAAAGATGTTTTGGAGTTTAAGTCTACAGATATTGGAGACGGTTGGTTAATTTTTGATACTGCTGCATGTGACATGGGTGTTCACCCTTCAGATGGATAAGGTAAAAAACGTGCTCCTAGTAGTACGCACGACATCTCATTCTTTTGCGAGAATTTAGAGGAAACCGTGTCAAAACTAAAAGCAAAAGGTGTAGAATTTAAACACCGTACTGAGGACCACGGTTATGGATTTGTTACGCAAATGAAAGTTCCTGGCGATTTCTACATTCAGCTCTACCAACCAAAACACGGTTAAACTCTAATTGTATTGGCTTGGCTCAGAACTTGAGGTGTATTGGCGACAAATTCTTCAATAATATTAAAGAAATTCAGGATATCTTCTTCACTGTTGTTGGGATTTATTGTAATAAATCTAACGAAGGTTTCATTTCGGAATGAACCATATCCAACCACCGTTTCACTCTCTTCGTACAATGCCGTGCAAAGTAGTTTGGCATCAATTCCTTTATAATTAAAACATACTGATATCGAAGGTTCGAAACTATATACCTCATAATCAGGATTATTGGAAACATAATTAAACGCAACTACCGCTAGTTCAAATTGTTTGTCCACGATTTGCTGTAAGCCGCTAGAGCCAATTGACTTCCAAAGTGTCCAGAACTTCAATGCATCATTTCTACGTCCACATTGAAAAGACGTTTTACCTAAGTTATAGTCATCGTCATCCGTTTGGTATAAATATTCCGCTTCATTTCCAAAACTATGTGCGAGGTATTGCTTTTCTCTAACCAAGAGCAATGAACACGTTAGCGGTGTTCCTAACATTTTGTGAGCGTTATAGCTAAAGGAATCTGAGCGTTCCATTCCCTTAATTAACTTCCTGTACGTTTCACTAAATATAACAGCACCACAGTATGCTCCATCAACATGTAACCACAGGTTAAACTCCTCACAAATGTCTGCTATTTCGTTAACTGGATCAAAAGCACCCAGAACAGTTGTACCGGCTGTTGCCGTTACGTAGAAAGGCCTATTACCAGCCTCAACATCTGACTGAACCGCTAGTCGCAATTCAGAAGTTATCATCTGTCCCCGTTCATTGGTTGCTATATACCTAACTTGATTTCTACCAATTCCAGAAAAGCTTGCATTTTTTGCGTTGGAATAATGTGATTCTTTTGAGGTATACATGACCAGTGACCGGCGCATTCCTTTTGTTCGGATTTCAGGTTCTGCACGATCGCGTGCCATGATAAGCGCCATATAGTTGCTCATTGAACCTCCAGTAGGAATCGTCCCATCGCTGTCCTCGCCGTATCCAATAAAGTCACAAGACTTTGTAATAATCTCTTTCTCTATAGCTACTTGCGGACCAGCGACCTTATAGGTATACATACTATTATTTAGTAGCACAGCCAGTAAGTCACCCAACATTGCTTTCCCTTGCCTACCACCAAACAACTGATTAAAAAATAGTTTGGTTGCCGTTTTGGGCGTCGCTTCTATTAAGTCCTCCAATTTGGATAACAATTCACTATCCAGAATTGGTTCATCTTGTATCGATACATCAACAACACCATCCAGTTCATCTATGTCGATTCGCTTGGCGACCTGATTCTGAGTTTCTTCGTTTAATAAGAAATCAACTAATTTTTTGAATAAATCTAAATCTGCGAGAATTGCATTTTTTTGTTCACTCATATTGTAACAACAGTCAAATAGAATTGAATGTTTTTTTTGATTTTGTTAGGGCAAATCTATTCTCTTTAAATTAAAACAAGACTAATTGCCCAGATATATGAACCTTCTGTTAACGGATAGCGCACAATTGTATCAGTAAAAATTAATCCAGGTATTACTTTTAAGTACCATTCACATAGGCGATAGTGGTATTTTCGCAAGCTGAATTAGACTTATGGCGAAAGAGCACACTACCGAAAGCGATCAAAACATAAATAAATCCGACATCGAACGGTGTGTTCAAATTTTAGACCTTCTAAATTCTGATACTAATCAAATTTTCGAAATTCCATCGGACCTTAGAATTGAGTTAATCAAGGCTGCAGGTCAATTCTCAAGACCTACCAAAGAAGAGTTTTACAGAAGAAAAAAAGAGGCCAAGAAAGCGCGTAAGAAAAAAAGATTTGCAGAGGATAAAGCTTCGCGCAACAATACTGGGATTAGAAGTGCACGTGATGCGTCAATTTTTGTTGCTCCTTTGATGCTAAATTCTGGGTTAGAAACGAACAATAAAAAAGTCGCTCCTCGTAATTGCTATGTGTGTAAGACAGTATTTGACACCCTACATCACTTTTATGACACGATGTGTAAAGATTGCGCTGATTACAATTACGCGAAGCGATTTCAAGAATGCGATTTAACGGATCAGGTAGCTTTGGTAACTGGTTCAAGGTTAAAAATTGGATATCACATTACAATAATGATGTTGAGAGCTGGTGCAACTGTCATTGCCACAACTCGATTCCCGGTGGACAGTGCTTTGCGTTATTCAAAAGAGCCAGATTACTATGAGTGGAAAGACCGTTTAAAGATTCACGGCCTTGACTTAAGACATATTCCAAGCGTTGAAATATTCTGTAATTATATTGAACAGCATTATGACAGATTAGATATCTTAATCAATAATGCCGCACAAACAGTACGTCGGCCATCCGGTTTTTACAAGCATCTAATACCAAATGAACAACTTCATTTTTCAGAAATACCAGATTCTGCTCAACCATTGCTGGTGAACCATTTCACTTGTTTAGATGAGCTAAAAGCTTTGGATGATAATTTTAGCAAAGATCAAAACAGGAATATTCCTGTTACATGGCACGGCAAACAGCTCGGAATTGGATTGACTTCTTCCGCACAATTATCACAAATACCGTATTCTATCGATGATACTTTAGCGACCGAAGAAGTGTTCCCAAGGGGTAAACTTGACGCAGATTTGCAACAAGTTGATTTACGAAAGACAAACAGCTGGCGATTGGTTTTAGGTGAAATTGAGACCAATGAAATGTTGGAAGTACAATTGGTCAACTCCGTTGCGCCGTTTGTGTTAAATAATAGGCTTGTTAACCTCATGAAACGAGAAAACACGGGAATGAAACACATTATCAACGTTTCGGCAATGGAAGGCAAATTCCACCGGTTTCATAAGGAGTCTAGGCACCCGCACACCAATATGGCAAAGGCTGCATTAAACATGATGACGCTTACGTCTGCTGGTGAACTTGCCAAATTTGGCATCTACACCAATGCCGTAGATACGGGCTGGGTCACAGACGAAGATCCTGCGGAATTAGCCAAGAGAAAAGAAGATGTTCACGACTTTCAACCCCCTTTAGACATAGTGGATGGGGCTGCCAGAGTGTTGGATCCACTGTATGATGGGATTAATACCGGTAAGCATTGGTGCGGAAAGTTTTTAAAAGATTACAAACCGGTCGATTGGTAGCCTGATTAGGTTAGTCGAATATCCTGAATCATCAATTCAATCGCCGAACGTCCGTTAAACCGGTTTTCTTCAATTGTAAAAAGAACATCCATTCGTTTGTCTTTTTTTATCTCTTGGTACAAATGTCCAAATCCAAAAGCCGTGGCACCAATGGCTCTTTGACCAAGCTCAGATACCAAATTCATTTTTAGATGTTTACTTTTCGCTCCCATGGTACGCGCATTTCCTGTGTCCCAAACTTGAGACGCTCTAAAAACAGGTTTCATGTTTTCAGGACCAAATGGCGCAAATCTTTTAAGATTGGTGTAAAGCGATTCTGTAACACCTCCTAACTTCATGTCCGCTTCATAATGCAGCTTCCTTGTAAGTTGTTCTTTTGTCAAAGCCGCCGCTTGTTTCTCGAATGCCTCTTTAAAATCATCTAGCTTATCTAAATCCATAGTAAGACCCGCTGCAAATTTATGTCCACCGAATTGTTTCAAATGTTCGCTGCAATTAACAAGCGCATTGTGTATATCGAAGTCCTGGACGGAACGAGCAGAACCGACGATTTTGTTTCCTGACTGCGTTAAAACAATGGTCGGTTTATAATACGTTTCCATTAAACGACTCGCAACGATTCCAACCACACCTTTATGCCAATCCGGACTGTACACTACGGTGGTTTTCTTGTCTACAAACGAGCTATCCTTTGCCAGCATGTTCAACGCATCTTCGGTTATACCTTGATCCAGATCTCTGCGAATGATATTGAAATTATTGAGTTCAAGCGACAATTCTTCCGCGTCAAGCGTATTGTCTGCCAACAGCAACTTAACTGCAGCACTGGCACTTGCTATACGCCCAGCAGCATTAATTCTTGGGCCAATCATGAACACAATGTTCGTGATATCAATATCCCGTTGGCTCATGAACTTCTCCATGATTGTCTTGAGCCCTTTGGTTGGATTTTCTTCTAACTTTATTAGTCCGTGGAAGGCCAAAACTCGGTTTTCACCTGTAATGGGCACAAGGTCAGAGGCGATGCTTACGGCTACCATGTCTAAAGAATCGAAAGCCATTTCCATAGGCAATTCCCAGAAAGTGCATAATGCTTGGGTAAGCTTAAATCCAACACCGCATGCTGATAGTTCTTTGTATGGGTAGCTGCAGTCTGGTCTTTTGGCGTCTAATACCGCCACTGCATTAGGGATTTCATCACCTACTTCGTGGTGATCGCATACGATGAAATCAATTCCAGCTTGTTTTGCTTTCTCGATTAAATCTACCGATCTTATCCCGCAGTCTAACGTTATAATTAGGTCGACTTTTTTCTCAATTGCCAAATCGATTGCTTGATTGGACAAACCATAGCCTTCTTTCTCCCGATCTGGCACATAGTAATCGATATCGGCAATGAACTGACGAAGAAACGAAAACATCAATGCTATGCTAGTAGTGCCATCGACGTCGTAATCTCCGTATATCCAAACTTTTTGGTCGCTGTTAAGCGCTGCGTCAATTCGTTTCACCGCAAGATCCATATCTTTCATAAGATAAGGGTCATGAAGATCTGATATTTCAGGATTAAAGAAAACCGACGCTTGTTCAGTGGTAGTAATTCCACGAGCTAGCAGTAATTGAGTGTAAAGTAAGTTAGTCCCTAATAAAACAGACGTCTTCTTAAGTTCCTCGTTTGAGATTTCTATTTTAGGTCTCCACTCGTTTGGCATGGCATTTTAGGTTGCCAGACTGATATCAACTGAAGATAAACTGATAAAGGCTTTTACTCTATTTTCAATTTCTTGTTGCGTTAAACCAACGAGTCTTTCTGTTCCAAATTTTTCTACGCAGAAGGAAGCCATAGCAGAGCCATAAATGACAGCTCTTTTCATGTTTTCAAAACTGATATCGTCTGTTTTGGCAAGGTACGAAATAAATCCACCAGCAAACGAGTCTCCAGCTCCCGTCGGGTCGAATACTTCTTCCAACGGTAAAGCTGGGGCTGAGAAGATGTTATTTTCATTAAACAATAAGGCACCATGTTCTCCCTTTTTGATAACTAAGAAACGTGGACCCATGGCCATAATTTTTTTGCTTGCTTTCACCAAACTATACTCACCGCTTAATTGACGTGCTTCTTCGTCATTGATAATTAAGACGTCAATATTTTTTATAGTTTCTGTCAGTTCAGGTAAGGCGATGTCCATCCAAAAGTTCATGGTATCCATTGCCACTAATTTTGGACGATTGTTTAACCTATTGATAACAGTGTGTTGAACTTGCGGCGAAAGGTTACCTAACATGAGGTATTGACAGTTTTGGTAAGATGCTGGAATGATTGGATCAAAGTCAGCTAAAACGTTTAACTCTGTTACAAGTGTGTCTCTACTGTTCATGTCGTTATGGTACCGACCACTCCAAAAGAATGACTTTTCTCCTTCTTTGATTTGGAGACCGTCCGTATTTACACCCATGTTTTGTAACAGGTCTATGTGCTCTTGCGGAAAATCTTCACCAACTACAGCAACTAAATTTACGTCTTTTGTATGGTAAGAGGACACCATAGATATGTAGGTTGCAGCACCACCGATTATTTTGTCTGTCTTTCCAAAAGGGGTTTCAATTGCGTCAAATGCGACACTTCCAATCACTAATAAACTCATGTTTAAATTTTTTGCAAAAATGCATTAAAAATTATCTTAAAATATTTTTCTAAAAAGATTTTGAGTTTCGTTTAATAACTTATTTTTGCACCTCTTTTAGAAAAAGCCTCATTAGCTCAGTTGGTTAGAGCGACGGACTGTTAATCCGCAGGTCCCAGGTTCGAGTCCTGGATGGGGCGCTTAAAAATGAAAGTCTTGACCGTTTGGTTGAGACTTTTTTTTTGGAAAAACATTTACAGCAGTTATTTGGTGATAAACCCTATAATAATGGTCAACATTAGCACTGTTCTTTGACCGAATCATACCCCTAAATACATCGAATTCCATTAATTTTGGTTAAAATCATTTCCATGACAAACTACATAATAAAAGGAGCGCTTTATTTAGTTATTCTATTCTCCTTTGCTGGCTGTGAGTTGTACTACCTCCCACCACACATTCAAACACCTTCACACACTAAAAAAGGAGATATCGCACTAAATGTTCAAGGGTTATACGCTGGCAGTGCTTCAGCTTCGTATGCATTAACAGATCATTGGTTTTTAGGAGCATCTTATATGGGGTATTCTGCGCGCAATACCGATTCATTTTCCAATGACTTTTTTCGGATTACCAGTTTGGAAGGTGGGTTTTATGATTATGATGAAGAGACAAACGTTCATTTACAAATTTCTGGAGGCTATGGATCAGGTTCAGTTGGTGATCCTCCCAACGGATTTGCGGCCGATTTCATCCGATTGTACATTCAGCCATCAGCAGGTTTCATTTCTCCAACTAAAAACTTTGAGAACCATTTAACCTTGCGCATTGCTCAGATATCATATCATCGACAAATTTTTCATAACGTCGACCCATTTCAAGTAGAATTTATTGAACCCACCTATACGTTTCGCGGTGGGTCTGAAAATTTAAAGTTTCAAATACAGGCTGGGGTGTCATTGCCACTATCATATTCATCAAAGGTTCCAAATGACTTTGCTTATGTCCCATTTATTCTAGGAGTTGGAATCCAAGCGAATTTTAATGTCTTTCAAAAAACCAATAAAACAGAAAGTGTTAATTAAATCGGGCACTATGTGCACGACTTTAGATTGGCACCTCCTAGGTACTTGGATAGCGAATACAAAACCTATCTAACTAACATACAGCACTTTACACGTCACTCAAACTCGCATATACAAATTATGACAAACTAATTATTGTTTTGGCACAATAATTTGTATTATCTTTGAAAGAATTGTTATGAAACGAGTTTTACTAATATTATTTATTGCTGTTGGATTGATGTCATTCCAGACTGTTTACCCTACGGGCTTCGACACCGAAGGTGGGAAAATTAAAGTTGGACAGAATTATCCAAACCCTGCAATTGGCAAAACGTACATTGAAGCAACCTTTGAAGGAGAAGCTACACTTACTGTATATAACGTAGTAGGTAAGGTTATAGAAGCTAGAGTTATCACTAAACAAATGATCGTATTAGACGTTTCTAACTACACTGAAGGAATTTACCTATACACGTTGGAAAGCGGTGGAGAAAAGGTAACAAAACGGATGACGGTTAAGAAAATTTAATCCGTATAACGATATTTTAAACCTCGATTTTTATCGGGGTTTTTTTATGCCATTATTTTTTAGGATTCAGATTGAATAGAATGGATGATTTCGATTGCTGCAACGCTTAACACAGTCCCAGGTCCAAAGACAAAAGAGACACCATTATCAAATAAGTATTGGTGATCCTGTTCAGGGATAACTCCACCCGCTACAACAACAATATCACTTCTCCCAAGCTCTTTCAACTCCGTTACAACTTCGGGTATTAAGCTTTTGTGTCCACCAGCAAGGCTTGAGATTCCTAGGACATGTACGTCATTCTCAACTGCTTGTTTTGCAACTTCAGCTGGTGTTTGAAACAACGGCCCAATGTCCACATCAAATCCAATATCTGCGAAGCCAGTTGCAATAACCTTAGCACCTCGGTCATGCCCGTCCTGTCCCATTTTTGCAACAAGTATTCTAGGCCTTCTTCCGTGAGTGGAAGCAAAATGGTCGGAAGCGTTCATCGCTTCTACAAAATGGTTGTCCTTTTTCACTTCTTTCGAATATACACCAGAAACGCTATTGGTAACCGCCTGGTATCTGCCATAGACTGATTCTAACGCAGAACTTATTTCACCAAGTGTTGCCCGCAGTTTAGCAGCGTGCACAGCGAGTTCCAGAAGGTTATCTGTTTGGCTGCGTGCGCCATTTGTCAGGGCTAATAAGGCCGAGGACACTGCATTTTCGTCTCGTTCCGATTTTAACTTGTGTATTCTTGATATCTGATTCTCCCGAACCTTGTCATTGTCGATTTCAAGAATGTCTATTTTTGACTTTTGATCCGTCTGAAAACGGTTCACTCCAACGATTACATCTTCGCCATTATCGATCTTGGCTTGTTTGCGGGCCGCTGATTCTTCAATCCTCATTTTAGGAACACCGGCCTCTATTGCTTTTGACATCCCACCCAAAGACTCTACTTCTTGAATGTATTCCCATGCTTTATCCGCAAGTTCTTTGGTGAGTGATTCAACAAAATAACTTCCTCCCCAAGGATCAACAACATCAGTTAAGTTTGCCTCTTGTTGTAAATATATTTGGGTATCCCTGGCAATTTTTGCCGAAAAATCTGTTGGAAGTGCCATTGCCTCATCCAATGCATTCGTATGGAGAGATTGTGTACCTCCCATAACTGCAG
>JBLING010000075.1:0-9554 GCA_047639155.1 bacterium | reverse complement strand
ACCATTATCAGTCAATCAAATAATAAAACAAAAAAATAGTCTTAAAATCTATTATTGTGTATAGTGATAATATATACCACAAACATAGTTTGCGCCTATGGCACTGGATCGTGGCCATGTCCTCCCCAAGGATGACATTTAAGTATTCGTTTTGCCGTCAGCCATACTCCTTTAATTGGACCATGTTTCGAAATCGCTTCAATTCCGTAATGTGAGCAAGTTGGTGTAAATCGACACGAATTTGGCAAAAACGGCGAAATCAGATATTGGTACCCCCGAATGAGTACAATAAATATTAGACTAATTAGATTCTGAAATCCTTTGAGCAAGCACATCATAAATTGACTTCAAAGATTTATTTACTTCTTCTTGTGTAACAATGGTCTTACTTGTGTAAACAAGCGCTAAGAGCATTTGTTTGTCGGTAGAGAGCCTTTTAAATGGCAAATTCCTATAAGACTCTCGCATAAGTCGTTTGACTCTGTTGCGGTCTACAGCCCTTGAGAACTTTTTCTTGGATACTGAGAATAGAACTTTGACAACACCGGATGGGTAATCAGGGGAAATGGTATATAACAAAAGAAGTGGGTGCTTGCCCACTTTCTTATTCGATTCAGAAAATAAATACTGTATCTGCCCCAAGTTTTTGAGGCGTTCTTTTTTGGATAGACGTGCCGTAATGGCCGTCATACCTATCGCTTATGCCCTGGCTCGTCTGAAACCGACAATTTCTTGCGTCCCTTTGCACGACGTGCTGCCAAAACCTTGCGTCCGTTTTTAGTGCTCATGCGCTCTCTAAACCCGTGCTTATTTTTTCTCTTTGTATTCGAAGGCTGAAATGTTCTTTTCATCGCTTATTCTACTGTAATATCCCTGTCTAAAAAAGGACTGCAAAAATAAGATTATTTATCACTCAATACAGCACTTGCTCATACTTTTTTAAAAGATTTATTCTTAAATCCCCATAATCTACGTTTCATCACCATCAGAATTACTAAATTCAAATTGCATAAAGCCAAAAATCCCTCCAACAACTGCGTTAAAACCTAAGTGTAAACTGTATTTTTGTTTTAACAAATGCTTAACAAGTCTATAATAGCGATACATGAGTAAATGGAGTGACACCGTTGACAAAGTCAGCGAATTACTAAATAAGTCCATTGTCACTTTTGGCGAAGAGACGATACATGTCTATGACATCTTTATCGCATTAATCATAATTGCTTCAACGTATCTAATTCTTAGATGGGTCCGTAAATTATTACATGCAGGGCAAAAGGCAAACAAGCTTACTATCGGTCAACAGTATGCATACTACCATTTGGCGAAATATATCGTTGTTGTAATTGCAGTAGTCTCGATCTTTAAAACATTCAAAGTAGACCTAAACTTCTTAATTATAGGTTCCTCTGCGGCGTTAATAGCATTAGCTCTGGGTTTACAACACCTATTTAATGACTTGGTATCGGGGTTTTTCCTGTTGTTTGAAGGAACTGTTCGTGTTGGAGACATAATTGAAGTCGAAGGAATGGTTTGTCGGGTTCAAGAAATCGGCATTCGCACTTCTAAGGTCAAAAAACGTGACGGCATTTCGCTTGTTATACCAAACGGGAAAATTATTAGCAATTCTGTAATCAATTGGACAACGGATAGCAGCATTACGCGCTTTACTGTTCGTGTAGGCGTATCCTACGGTTCAGATGTTCAGAAAGTCCGCCACGTATTGTTAGATTGCGCTGAGCGACACAATGAAGTAGTTAGGAGTCCTAAGCCAATATGCCGTTTTATCGACTTTGGAGATTCTTCGCTTGACTTTGAACTTCTCTTTTGGTCTAAAAACAGATTTAGGATAGAAGATGTCCAGAGCGATTTAAGGTTTATGATAAACGCTGAGTTTGCTAAAAATCAAATCAAGATCCCATTCCCTCAACGCGATATTCACATTAAAACGACGACAACCGACGAAATACACGCCCCTGATACCGTTGGGTAGCCTTCGTTACTTTAAGCCTAGTTGTTTCTTGGTGTTTTTCGTAAGGGCATCTTTATGAATCATAATATCCATAGTTTTGTATTGTACGTATGGTATTGAAGCATACATATAACCATCACAATCATTTTTTGTCCCCCATGAATTTTTCACGATGTAATACTTTGCACCATTTTGGTCTTTCACCAAGCCCGTTAAGTGCATCCCATGGTCATCCGTGGTTGAATAGTTGTCAAATGCCATTTGACGCATTTCTTGTGTAATCGCCTTTTCTTTCCCTGGCGTATCAAACTGATTTCCAGTGCGTTCGGCGCCAGCATCATTAAAGTGTTTGTTATCCTTCCCCTTTTTCGTCAAGGCGTCATCGTCTTCCGGGACAATTGCTAGTCCATTTTTAAACGAAAAACCTTTTTCTCCAACATCGCTTGCCCACGCAATTGAGTAACCTTTCATAATTGCATTCTCCATCTCAGAAGTCATAACCTCTAAAGGGAGATTGTATACAGATCCACCTACCCAGTTATCGGCTACCTCCAAAACGAAGGACTCATAAAATGAGTGATGCGTATAAGAAGTTACCGTTACGTAGTCGTCCATATTTAACTTTAACCGCTCTGCGAAATTCTTTGGTGTATAGGTTTTTCCCTCGTACTCAAAAGAAGCTGGCATTTCGCCTAAATAAGCGTCTAACACTCCTTCAATTGCCTGTTTCCATGCCGTGGTAAGTGTCCCTTGACGGTTCTGTATAACCGCATCACACATTGCCTTAAGCATCGAGGACATTTCAGAATGATTGTGCTTCTCAGTCCCATAATTGAGCCCCTTGTATGCTTCCTCAGGTACGACACCGTATTTCTTTATAACGTAAGGAATATCGTGAAACGCTCCCCCTTGTGAGAAGTTCACATTACCCTGCATCCGCACATATTTCTCTGCCTTATCTAAGTATGCCATTCGTACGATATACATTTCAGATAATTTATGTTTTCCTTGACCGGTACGAATCAACTCGCTTTCAATAAAGGATAAGGCGCTAAAGCTCCAGCATGTTCCAGTCCGATCTTGGCTTTGGACCTCATTGGCCTCAATATCTTTTATGACATCGAAATAGTAATGACCGTCTTTCTTATTCTTAAGCGTATCCTGTGCAAATAATTGTAAACTAAAAAGGCTACACATCAGTGTAATTGCCACTATAATCTGTTTCATGAGCTCTTTTTTTGCAACATATTATAAAAACTTTCTTTCCGGAAATAAAATCTACAAACAGCTATTAAAATTGGAAATAAATAAACGGTTGGACGTCTGCTGTTTTAGCTTGATAACAAACGAAGATAATTGCCGCGCATAGAAGCACCTTTGCAACGTTTGGGACAACCACAAACCACTGTTTAACCTTTGATTTATATTGACTAGGTATGTAGTGAATCAAAAAACCAAGTGCCACCAAAGCCATTGGAGTTCGGTACTGAATTAACCGCTCGCTAATGCCAGCCCAATCAAAATGCATTGTTATTCTATTCAACATCACTTTAACCTTAGCAACATTGTCTGCCCTAAAGTAAATCCAACAAAACGCTACGAAATGGAATGTGATTAAACCTGTAACGATCGTTGCTAAACGTCCCGTTTTATTGCTTAAACCAGGCACATGACGTATCCAAAGTTTATGAACGCCCAATGCGGCACCGTGCAATCCACCCCAAATTATAAACTTAGTTGCTGCACCGTGCCACAAACCTCCCAACAACATCGTGATCATCAAGTTGATGTATGTCCTAACTTTTCCTTTTCGATTCCCCCCTAAGCTTATGTAGAGATAATCTCGTAGCCATGTGGATAAGGATATATGCCATCTCCTCCAAAAATCCGTAATAGATGTGGCTTTATAAGGTGAATTAAAGTTTAAAGGAAGCTGGAATCCAAGCAACGCAGCCAACCCAATTGCCATATCGGAATACCCAGAGAAATCACAATAAATTTGGATACTATACCCATAGACAGCCATCAAATTACTGAAACCACTATACAGGTTCGGGTCATCGAAAACCCTGTCTACGAAGTTGATGGAAATGTAATCAGAGATTACCGTTTTCTTAAACAACCCAGTCATTATCAAATATAAGGCTACACCAAATTGCTCTCGAGTTAAACTGTATTTTTTGTAAATCTGTGGTATAAAATCAGCGGCACGAACAATTGGTCCAGCTACCAACTGAGGGAAGAAAGTGACAAAAAAACCGAAATCGATGATACTTTTTGCAGGCTTGATCTGACGTCTGTAAATGTCTATCGTATAACTTAGGGTTTGGAATGTATAAAACGAAATGCCGACTGGAAGGAAAATATCTTCGATGCTAAAATCAGTGCCAAAAGTGCCGTTTGACAGGGCAGCCATAAAGTTATAGGTCTCTAAAGATGTCCCAGCAAAATCATTAATTAATGTAACCAAGTATCCTGAATACTTAAAGAAGGCCAACATGCCTAAATTCACGAATAAACTAAGAATAAGGAAAACCTTACGACGAATAGGTACGTTCGATTTATGGATGGCGTTTCCACACCAGTAGTCTACAACTGTGGACAGGAGCAGTAACCCAAAATATAATCCCCCGGATTTGTAATAGAAAAAGAGGCTAAAAAGTAGCAGGTAGGTATTTCTTATCTGAAGCTTTTTATGAAAAATACAGAAGAACAAGAAACCAATACTAAATATAAAGAGGAATAGGTATTGGCTAAATATCAGCGGCGCTTCCTCAGAATATAGAAATATCTCTTTAAGGGTTAACATGCCTATTATTCAAATCGTTTCTCATAACCGTCCATAATGCTTTGATAGAGCATTTTTCCTTGAAGAATGTACCCTTCTTCTGAGTAATGTATCATATCAGCCCTGGCCAAACCATCTGACTGCCATTTACGGATGGAATAATTCCCTCCCATAAGTTTATTAAAATCCCACACTGATGCGTTGTATGATTCGGCAAGTTCATAAATAGACTCAACTACCTTGTCGATATTTGAGTTATGATATCGTCGTCTAACATAAAAATCGCCTGGTGTAACGAAAAGTAAAGATGCGTTTGGGTTGCTCTCTTTAACCTTCTTTATCAAAGACTCATACGAATCTTTAAAACACGCTTTACAAAAAAGCTTTTCCGACATATATGCATCATTGGTTCCAAGTGAAATGATAACCAAGTCCGATTCCAATACTTCCAGTTGTTCGGTAAAAAACGTATTTCTTAAATATGATTTAGCGTAGGCTCCATTTAATCCAACTGCATTGTAGATCACACCAGGGTTTGCGTTCTCGAAGCTCATGCCGAACAGTTGAAAGTACCCTTGCTCCTCACCTTTATCGAAAGCAATCCAAAGGCTGTCCTGCATGTCTTTGAAATATATTTCAGATACTGAATTATTAATAGGTTGGTAGTCAAAATCTACTCCCAAACTATCTCCGTTTAGGAGATTAACATCAAAACTTAAAGGAGTATGATAGCTAAACAGTTTTAACTTATTGAACTCGTAGTTCATATCCCCATCTAGGTTTGGGTTTAACCGAAGGTAAGCCGTGCTATCAAAAGTTGTTGCAGTAGCGCCTGTTATCCCAAAGTTGCACTTATCTCGAGAGGATATACTTCTACAACCTGTCCATTGACCGTCGTATTTAATACCCAAATTTAGAGGGCTATTACTTCGGATTATACGAAAAGGGAATACAAATCCACGACCACCATTTCCAAATGTTTTTTGGAATAATTTTCGTGCGGTGTGGGTCAGAAAATCTGCTTGAATGTGGCTATCACCTATATGTGTTATAACTACTTTCTTTTGCGTTTCATAAACATAATTATCCAATGAGGAATAAAAATGTTGCAAGTTATCAGGCTTGTAAATTAAGTTCTTGCTGTAGTCTACAGATTGATATTCAGGAAAATAAACGGGCAATGGGGCTGCGGTCTTTTGTTTAAAAGACGTGCATATGGTGGCAATAACGATGCACCATCCCAAAAATAAAGTATGTCTTATCAAATGAATTTTCCCTTGTGGTTACTTTTCACTTCATTGACAATTCGTTTGACTTCTTGCTCATTTTCTTTGTTACATATGAGTAAAGCGTCATCTGTGTCGAGAACAAATAGATCGTTTACTCCTTCCAACACAACCAGTTTGTCTTTTGATGAAACTACTAGGTTACCTTCTGAAGTAGACAACTCGACGGTATCCCCTATTATTACATTTTGGTCACCGTTTTTATCCGCAACATCATAAAGCGATTTCCACGTCCCCAAGTCAGACCATCCAAAAGCTGAAGGTAAAACATAAACGTTTTCGGATTTTTCAATTATTCCATAGTCGATTGAAATGTTCTGGCATGCCGGATAAATGCGTTCAATAAGGCCTGTTTCCTTATCGCTGTAATAAGATGATGCATCTGAAGTAAACAGCTCAGCCATATCCGGCAAATGCTGATCAAAAGCCTTTGTAATCGCACTTATTGACCAAATAAATATTCCTGCATTCCAAAGAAAGTCTCCGCTATCCACGAATTGGTTGGCTAACTCCAAGTTTGGTTTTTCCAAAAATGTTTTCACCCGGTGAATGCCTGGCTCGACACTTTCTTCTTGGAACTGGATATAGCCGTACCCTGTATCAGGCCGACTAGGTTTAATGCCTAACGTTACCAAAGCATCATTAGACTCTGCGAAATTTATCGCTGAATCAACTTGCGTAAAAAATGCTTCGTTGTCAATAATTAAATGATCAGACGGCGCTACAACAACTACTGAATTAGGGTCTTTCGATTGAATTTTATAACAAGCGTAGGCGATACAAGGTGCTGTGTTTTTTGCCACTGGTTCCCCAAGAATTTGATTATTGTCAATTTCCGGAAGTTGTTCTTTAATAAGATTTCGATACGCCTCGTTGGTTACAATATATATATTGGACTTCGGCATGATCTTAGAAAATCGGTTGTACGTCATTTGAAGCAAAGACTCACCAAGACCTAATATGTCAAGGAATTGCTTAGGCCTCGAAACCCGACTTAAAGGCCAAAAACGGGTACCAACCCCTCCTGCCATTATCACTGCATACTTATTCATTATAAAATGCCTTCTCTGTTTAAATCATGAATGTGTACCATACCAAAATATTCTTCGTCCTTTAAAACAACAATTTGGCTAATCTTTTTCGTCCGCATTGTGGATGCGGCGGAAGAAGCCAATTCATTTGCCTGCATGGTCACAGGACTACCCCCCATAATGTCCCGAGCTGTCAAGACATCTATACTTGACTCGAGCTCTAACATTCTACGAATATCGCCATCCGTTATCACACCAATGACTTTTTCATTGTGCAAAACTACAACTGCACCCAACCGTTTTTTGGTTAATTCCATAATAACAGACCGAACTGGGTCCATTGGATTAACCATAGGTTTGTCGTTTTGGATGGCCAAATCTTCAAGTGTGGTGTAGAGTCTTTTACCCAACGCCCCACCTGGGTGATATTTTGCAAAATCAGAAGAAGTAAAGCCTCTTGATTTAAGCAAGCACACAGCTAAAGCGTCACCCATAACAAGTTGTGCTGTGGTACTTGTTGTTGGCGCCAAATTATTGGGGCAGGCCTCTTTGTCGACTGATACATCGAGCACAAATTTCGACTGCTTTGCTAAAAACGAATCCAAATTACCAACCATTCCAATAATCGTGTTCCCAGAATGCTTAATTAAAGGGACTAAAGCTTTTATTTCAGGGGTATTCCCGCTTTTAGAAATACATATCACCGTATCACCCTGTTGTATCATTCCTAAATCGCCGTGAACTGCATCAGCAGCATGCATAAAAATAGCAGGAGTTCCGGTGCTATTTAGGGTCGCAACAATTTTATTCCCAATTGCTGCACTTTTTCCAATACCCGTAACTACTACTCTACCTCCCGTAGTTAGAATTTCGTCCACAGTGTCAACAAAATCGTTATTTAACTGCTGCTGCAATCGATCTATGGCTATTGCTTCTATCGCAATTGTTTCCTTAGCCCAACCGAGTACTTCGTCTTTGTTTCGCAAAAGCTTATCTATTTAATGCAAATTAAATTTTTTTTGCTGTGAAACTGAAAGTTTTACTAATTTAGTGCTACAAAGAATCGCACAAAAAGAAACTTAGGAGAGCGAGATTAGATGACACTACAGACGATAGATTTAAAGAAAAGTTTAAAGGACTTTTTTGGGTTCGATTCATTCAAGGGAAACCAAGAAGCTGTGATTCAAGCCATATTAGAGGGGAAAGATAGTTTTGTTATTATGCCGACAGGCGCAGGCAAGTCTTTATGCTACCAATTGCCAGCCTTGATGCAAGAAGGTACAGCCATCATTATTTCGCCACTTATAGCACTGATGAAGAATCAAGTTGATTCGATCCGTGGCTTTGGGGAAAGCGATGCCGTTGCTCACTTTCTTAACTCATCACTGACCAAAACTCAGTCAATAATTGTAAAAGAAGATGTTACTAGTGGCAAAACAAAAATGCTATATGTTGCACCTGAAACACTGAAGAAAGAAGAAACAGTAGCGTTCTTACGTTCAGTTAAAGTTTCTTTTGTGGCAGTTGATGAAGCACATTGTATTAGCGAGTGGGGTCACGACTTTAGACCCGAGTACCGCAGAATAAAGGAAATCATTAAGGCAATTGACGATGTACCAATGGTTGCATTAACCGCGACAGCGACACCAAAAGTGCAGTTTGATATTCAGAAAAACCTAAATATGGTTGATGCTGAGGTGTTCAAATCCTCGTTTAACCGCGATAACCTGTATTACGAGGTTAAAGCCAAAGGCAAAAAAGGGCAAACCCTCAAAGACATACTGAGTTTTATCAATAAGCGACGGGGCAAATCCGGAATTGTTTATTGCTTGAGTCGAAAGAAAGTTGAAGAGGTTGCAGAAATATTGGTTGCAAATGGTGTAAAGGCGTTACCATATCATGCCGGACTAGATGCAAAAACTAGGTCAAGCCATCAAGATAAGTTTCTAATGGAAGATGCCGACGTAATTGTCGCTACAATTGCTTTTGGTATGGGTATTGACAAGCCAGACGTACGTTTTGTAATTCACTATGACGTTCCTAAAAGTTTAGAAGGATATTATCAAGAAACGGGAAGATCAGGTAGAGATGGCAAAGCGGGAGACTGTGTGCTGTTCTACAACCCGAATGATAATGAAAAGTTAGAAAAATTCCTTAAAGACAAGCCTGTCGCGGAGCGTGAGATTGGGACCCAGTTAATAATGGAGATGGCTTCGTTTGCAGAAAGTGCACAATGCAGACGCAAATTTTTACTTCACTACTTTGGAGAAGTCTTTGATGACGATAACTGCAATAAAATGTGTGACAATTGTCGTCACCCAAAAACATTGATAGACGTTAGCGAGCACTTTGTTCATATGCTAAATGTTGTGAAGGCCACAGATGGCCGTGTGGGAATGAAACACATCATAAACATCTTAATGGGAAAAGCGTCCAACGATGTCAAAGCGCACAAACACATAGAATTGCCTGAATTC
>JBLING010000074.1:0-9691 GCA_047639155.1 bacterium | reverse complement strand
ATAGCGTTCTTCAAAAGTCATGATGTATGTTCAGGCAACAGGATTCAGGCGAGAGGAAAATACTTTGAAAGTAGTTCAACGACCGGAGTTAATACAAGCAAGCACTATTTAAAAGATTCCACTTGGTATGAGCAATCCTATGTATCTGGTTTCGAAAAGACATATGGATCAATAAAAAACTGGTGCATTGTGGCTTTACTGCCTAATTACATGGATAACCCAAATTCGTCGTTAATCTCTATGGTGAACGGTTTGATAGACCTTACCAATAATGAAAAAAGCGGTTTTTATTTGGCGGATACAAACGCGTTGTCAGATGTGCTAATAGCAAACGAGCAAGCAGGACAAAAAACCATGTTAATTGGAGTCAGCTTTGCTTTGCTGGACTTTAATTTCAAAGGACTTGACAGATTTGAGCATTTAACAATACTAGAAACTGGCGGGATGAAAGGCCGGCGCAAAGAAATAACGAGACCCGAATTACACAGGCAAATTGCGGCAGTATTTAATGGCGCCCTCATACATTCAGAATATGGAATGACTGAAATGTTTTCCCAAGCCTATTTGACCAAAAATTTACGCTTCAATTCTCCGCCATGGATGCAAGTTTCGACTTGTGAGACGGATGACCCGTTTAAGAGAAGCATGCCGGGAAAGACGGGCTTATTAAATGTGATTGATCTTGCCAATATCGAAACTTGCAGTTTTATTGCAACATCTGACATTGGGAAAGTATATAAAGATACTAGCTTTGAGGTACTTGGTCGATACGACTTAAGCGAGCAGCGCGGATGTAACTTACTTATTGCATAATGAAATCCAAATTAACACATTTACTTACCTTTTTACTTGTTTTTCTACTCAATCAAAGTGTAGAGGGACAATCTAGATTCCCTGTACATGGAAGGCTTTCTATAAGTCAAAAAATGTTTGAGAAACCTGAATGCACTGTAAATATTCAAGAATTGACTTTTACTGGAAGCCGTTCTCATTCTGTAGGTCTTGGATTTGGTATTGATTTTGGACTAAACCCTTTGAACCGAGAAAATACACTGTGGATACTACAGTCAAGTGGTTATTTATTCAGTGTCCCAATCAAATACACCGCCCGTATGCCAAAAGATATCCATGGATTTGATAGAGATGTGGCATGGGACTTTACGCGATACGCCGCTGGTTTTGAAGCCAGTTTAGGTATAATTAGACAAACGAAACTGAATGAAACTTGGGACCTTAGAATTGGTCTTGGTGGAAATATACAGGATATGTACATCAACTCTAGTATACTTCAGCATAGCGCACTAATATCAAAAGATGGACAAACCCAGCCAACCCAAGTGGTAGGGTCAATTTTCGACCCACTCTCCTTTGGCACTACTCCTCGTCAAAAACAAGCCCTGCAAATAAATGCTGTTTATTCGATTGGTTTTAGCAAACAGATTAGTCCAGAACGAATGTTCGTCATAGATTTGAGAATCTGTCACTCAGGTCAACAAATAATAGAACCCTTTAATTTTATGTTTGGTGACACCTCTGATTTTAAGTACAAGAAGTCCTATATCGGTTTAGACTTTACGTATCGTTTCTCGATGAACCATACCTTATCGCAGTTCGGGGTCAAGTGAGATTAGTTCGTCACCATCTTCGTAGTCCAAATACGTGATGATAAATTGAAACATTTCGTCTGTTGTGCGCATTAATGCGCCATCACCATCATATCGTTCAGAAACTTGAATCGGTGGATTATTTGGATTGTTCTTATTACTTATGGTGTTATCAAATGTCGCTTCTACAACGATTGACGTTCCTGCACTGAGCTTTACCATTTTAGGAAATGTATAAAAATACTGCCATCTAAAATCCCACCTGTTAATGCGTATTAAAGGAATAGTATCATGACTTTGGGTAATGGCATAGGCTTTTATTGCCTTTCCAAGTAAATGCATGTGCGGATTGATGGTTAACACAGATATGTCTGCATGGATGCGATACTTTGTAGAAAAGGTCATAACCGTATCCGGCGGAATGATAAGCTGTGGTTGAATTGGGCTCAACCCACTAGTGCCCAGCATCATTTCTTTCGTTAGCCGAGTTGGTGCCGTTTTGCTGTAAAATATATTGTAATGCGACTTATCCCATTGGCCCTTTTGTACTGGAGCGTAGTGAATATCCCTTGCGAAGAAGGCAGATTTCTTATTGACTTTATACCCTCCAATTCCCTCCGGATATATCGTTCCGATTACTCCTGGCAAGTAATTGATAGCGCTGTGATAAAAGAAGGGAACACTTCCATCGTCGTTGAACGTTTTTAACGCTTTATAAGCCATTTCGTATTCTTCCGGGTGACTTTCTTCATCCGCAATTCTAATTCCGTCAAACACATCCGCTTTGTCATTATAATTATACAAAATCAAGTCAGCGTTTAAGTGATGTACCATTTGGTGTTTGCCGGGAACAAATTCAATCGCTCGAATAAAGGTGTCATTTGGAATCTCAAACGGCGATTTAACAACATAAAACTTGTCACGGTTATCCCCTCTTACAAAAATCGAATCCATCTCTACAGTAACATCTGGTTCTCCTAAATTGGAGACGGTACTGAATTTTGGGGGAGTTGGTAGCTTACTGCTGTCGCCAAAACGTGCACCTTGATCAATCCACGTAAAGAGTATCTTTTTCTCCAAATCAGACAAGGTATTCTCCCCAAGAAAGTGGCTATACGTGGGATCAGCTGGCCATGGAGGCATTATGCCTTTTTCAACAACTTTTCTAATTGTTTTCTTCTTACGAAAAACTTTCTCGTATGATGTTAGGGCAAATGGCGCACTACCATTGGTTCTATGACAAGTAACACAATGATTATTTAACACAGTGGCGACATGATTGGCATAAAAAACTTGGGATGGAACTTTGGTAAGTTCTTTTGATTTTACGCCCATCAGAGCTCTTTTTACTGGCCCATACACCAGCATCGTGAGACCGAAAGACAAGACAACCAATAAGAGAACCCCTTTTTTCCCAACTGCTTTTCCCATACTACAAACTTAGAAATTCCCTACCAATAGAATCAGTCAAATTCTATAATGCACCCTATAGGCTGTGTTTTGGATTGTTTGAGCGGCGTTTTGTTCACAAACGCTGATATTGCATCAGCAAAATAATGTTTTATTGGCTTTATTTTTTTTTGACTTAAATCTGTTGCCCAATCATCATATTTACCTTGATAGAAGACCGAAGCATTAGAATCCAACAAAAGGAATTCAGGAGTCACGCTCACTTTGTATTTACCGGTTAAGTCATAGTCAGGGTCTGCTATAATTGGCATGTCAAACCCGAAAGAATCAACAAAGTGTTGCACTTCTTTAGATGTGTAAAGATTTCCAGGTAAAACCCCATAAAATGTAAAAGCGCTTCCAGAGTTATTTGCTAACGCTACAAAATGAGTAGAATATGCTTGGCATAACGGGCAATCTGGAACCAACCACATTAGTGCAACAGGTTTGTCACCAATTGTTACACTTCCACCCGCAGTCGTGGTCAAGGTTGTTTTCTCCGAACTACATGCCATTAAATAAGTTACGGCGATTAGCAACAAAAACCCCGACTTCATTTTTGTGCTTGATATTTTGAAGCTTTTTTGATTAGCTTGTTAAACACCTTTGCTAAATCATCCAAATTGGTGGATTTCGGTACAGGAATATGATATGAAGTGAATCGCAAGCTAAATATAATATTCCCTTTGCTATTGTGTTCTTTTACCTTCATCCCAGATTGATCTTTGTAGACAATTTCAATCAGAGATTTATCCTCATTTTCTTGGTAAATAGTGTTGACGTGATCTATATCCAATACTGGAACTAAAAAATGTAATGTATAGTTTTTATCATTGGTAAGCACATAGTGCAGCATGTTACTTGGTTGATTAAAGAAGCACGCAATGCTTGCTATTTTTTTTTGATTATAGGGTTGAAAACCGTACGTAAAAAGTTCTTCTTGACTCAGTAAGATGTTTTTAATTTTATCAATAGATTTACCAGCTTTCTGAAAATCATAAAACCCTTGGCCTTGAGTCACACCTATGGATAGAAAGCCATTACCGACAAAAATGAATGAAATAACGAGTACTAACTTTCGCATTACCGTAGTTCAAAGTTTTTACCGAGATATACTGAGCGCACTCGTTCATCATCGGCCAGTTCTTGGGCAGTTCCTGACATGAGGATTTCTCCTTCAAACAAAAGATAAGCGCGGTCCGTTATTTTCAACGTTTCATGCACGTTGTGATCCGTAATCAACACTCCAATATTCTTTTTTGTCAGTTTTCGTATTATTTCTTGAATATCCTCAACCGCAATTGGGTCAACACCTGCAAAAGGCTCATCCAACAAGATAAAGTTGGGACTTACTGCAAGGGCGCGTGCAATTTCTGTTCTACGTCGCTCACCTCCTGACAAAATATTGCCCATATTTTTACGCACTTTAGTCAGACTAAACTCACTGATAAGAGACTCAAGTTGATGGGCTTGTTCTTCTTTAGGCATAGATGTAAGCTCAAGCACAGCCTTTATATTATCCTCAACAGATAAGTTTCTAAATACTGATGCTTCTTGTGGTAAATAACCAACACCTTTTCTAGCACGTTTGTACATGGGTTGGTTTGTAATTTCTTTATCGTCAAGAAATACCTTGCCTTCGTCCGCTTTTATTAGCCCAACAACCATATAGAATGTGGTTGTTTTACCAGCTCCGTTAGGGCCCAGCAATCCGACGATTTCGCCTTGATTCACTTCCAAACTCACTTGGTTTACAACCTTGCGCCGTTTGTATTGTTTCACTAAACTCTCCGCTCTTAATTTCATTTCAATGAATTGCTCTCTACTGTATAAAGATGGCAAAAGTAACCGACTGGTTGCTTAAGTTGGTCATGGTGAAGACCAATTCCACGTTAATTCATACCAAATTTTCGTTCAATACGTTTGTTAGTATATATTTGCAAGAGTTCGAACTATCTCAAAAATTATGAATAAAATGAATAAAATTATCGCATTTGTAAGTGTCATGGCACTTACTGTATGTTCAGCATCAGCTCAGTTTTATTTGGGCCCTCGTGCTGGTTTAAATATGTCAAACATGTCGCACAATACAGCCGGCGTTGACAATATTTCCATAATGGGATTCCATGGTGGTGTGACTTCAAAGTATCAATTCATGAAAAAATTATCTGTTCAGATGGACGCGACTGTGTCTACAATGGGTAACAAACAAAAATTGATTCAAACATCAGATGCCGGATCAACTACGACCGAAACGACGACTAATTCTATGTATGTTCAGGTACCTATATTTATCAACTTTGAAAAGCCAATCATGCCTGACAATTTAGTGCCTTATCGTGTTAAGAAATCATCTGCATCTATTCATCTGTATGGTGGTGGTTTCTTTGGATATGCTTTATCTGCAACACAAGGAACGAAGATTACATCAATAACAGAAACCGAAACAGTAGTGACTCCAGCAGTAAACGGTGCAATAGCTACAACGGACTATAACGCAATTGATTTTGGGATTATGGCTGGTTTGGGAATGTCATTCAAAATGGATGATGAAGACATGAAGCGCTTGGGTCTTGATGCAAGATATTTAATGGGTTTCTCAAATTTTGACAAACGTGCTGGATACTCGGCCAATAACAGTGCTATTCAAGTATCCGTTTTCTTCACGCAGAAACTTACTAAACGTCGTTATACCACGAGACACAAACGATAAGACTAAAGAATTTATACAATAAAAAAGGGCCTTGAGCCCTTTTTTTATTGTTGATGTTTTTTGATTTCTGTCCAGATAAGCTCACTTTCATAGCCTTTATTAAAACAAAAATCTGCTACCTTTTTGTTTAACACGAATTGATTGCCGGTGGATTTATAGTCTCGTTGTTTTCTATTTATTAGGACATTTAGTGTGTTAATGTAATCGTCATCATTGATTTCCTCTAAACTCTTTCGAATACAGTATTCACTTATTTGGCGGCGTTTTAACTCAGCCACTATTTTAAGTCTCCCCCATTTCTTGGCGTTAAACTTACCCCGTGCGTATGCTTTTGCGAACCTTTCTTCATTAATAAAATTAGATTCAATCAAGTTTGCTATTAGCTCTTCAACCTCATCTGGGTATAACCCATATTCATATAATCTGTTTCGAACTTCCTTATGACAACGCTCTTGATATGCGCAAAACTTTTGGATCGCAATCCAACCTTGGTTAAAATCCTTCTTTTGACGTTTTGGTGGTTCAGTATTAAAGGTCATTTTCTGCGCTAAAACTGGGTTACTTCTTCCAATCGGACATGATGTATAACAACATTCGCTTCATTACATTTGCTAAGTGCAATATAGTCTTGCGAAAATAGCAGAAATTGTCAACGGTAAGGTGCTTGGTGATTCAAGTGTGATCATTGAAGAAGTGTTTATTGACAGTCGTAAAAAATCCAACCCAACTAGTTCACTTTTTTGTGCGATAACGGGTCATCAACACGATGGCCACGACTATATAGAAGCTTTGATTGCCTCTGGACATCGTAATTTCTTAGTTGACCAAAAGCCAAGAAATTATAACGATAAAGCACAGTATGTGGTTGTTTCAGACGTTCTAGAATCATTACAACGCTTTGCCAAACATCACCGCCATACATTTAACTTCCCAATAGTTGGAATAAGCGGTTCTAATGGCAAAACCATTGTTAAGGAATGGTGCTACCAGATGTTGTACAAAACTTACAACGTATCCCGAAATCCTAAAAGTTATAATAGCCAAGTGGGAGTACCACTGTCTGTTTTATTGTTGAATCCATTAACGCAAATTGGGCTTTTTGAGGCAGGAATATCTGAGGTTGGAGAAATGGATAAGCTACGCGCCATAATTGATCCTAGTATTGGCATTTTTACAAATATTGGCGACGCACATTCTGCAGGGTTTACAAACGAAACAGAGAAAATATACGAAAAACTAAACCTGTTCAAAGGTTGCGAAGTCTTACTTTATAGACGGGAAGAAAACCTTCTAACAGACATAATCGATCGCTATGTTGAAAAACATGGAATTACTCCAGTTACCTGGTCAGATTCGTTAAGAGCGAGCGCAAAGGTTGTGGATAGAGTAACACTTGATTCTTCAACCAAAGTGACACTTCAATACGGTAATAAGAAACTTACAGCTTTACTGCCATTTACAGATGACGCCTCTTTTGAAAACGCCATGCACGTTTGGTTGCTGGGTTTACACTTAGAATTAGATTCAAATCTGATTACAGAAGCCCTTCGGTATCTGACGCCAATTGAAATGCGTTTAAATCAAAAAGCCGGATTACAAGACTGTCAGATCATTTCTGACTTCTACAATTCTGACTTAACCTCAATTGAGATTGCGTTGGACTGGGCAAATCAAAGACACACACACCTTAGTAAAACTATTATTCTATCTGATGTTGAACAATCCAGCTTATCAGATAGAGATTTATTTACAACCATTCACAATTTACTGCAGAAACACCAATATTCTAAATTAATCGGCATCGGCCAACGTATTAGCGACAATCAGTTTCTATTTGACTTACCAGAACAAGCGTTTTATTCATCAACGGCATCATTTTTAAAAGAGACTGATCTTTCAACTTTTTCGAATGAAGCCATTTTGCTTAAAGGCGGAAGGTCATTCCAATTTGAGAAGATCGAAAAGCAATTACAGCTCAAGGTACACAACACAGTACTTGAAATAGACTTAAATGCGTTACAACAGAACCTAAACTATTTTAAATCGTTGGTTAATCCGACCACAAAAATTATGGTCATGGTAAAGGCCTTCTCTTATGGCAGTGGCGGAGATGAGATTGCGCATTTCCTGCAGTACAACAACGTTGATTACCTAGGCGTGGCTTATGCTGACGAAGGCGTTGCATTGCGCAAACAAGGAATTAAGCTGCCTATAATGGTCATGAATTCAGATGAAGATTCATATGACGTTATGTTGGACAACGACTTAGAGCCAGAACTATATAATTTCAGAAGTTTAGACATGTTTATTAAGGCGGTCAAACGCAAAGCGATTGATACTGCTAAAGCGCATATTGAAGTAAATACTGGAATGAATCGCCTCGGTTTCAAAGTTGATGACCTAGATGAAATAGTATTGAGACTTGAGGATGCCCCGGGCATTAAGGTTCAATCCGTTTTTAGCCATTTTGCAGCCTCAGAAAACAAAGCTCATGATCCACTAAGTATTAGTCAAATTGCGAGCTTAAATTCATTTCACGTTCGATTTAAAACAGCGACAGGGTATAATCCATTGAAACACATTGCAAACTCTGCTGGTGCGATTCGATTTAAGGAGGGACAAATGGATATGATACGATTGGGTGTAGGTCTATATGGTTTTCATCCCGTTGAGGAAAATGCTAAAAGTATTGTAGCTATAAGCACACTTAAATCCTTTGTTTCTCAAATCCGAACTGTGAAAGCAGGTGAAGGAATCGGTTATGGAAATATTGAGGTAGCAAACCATGACCGCAAAATCGCTGTAGTGGCAATTGGGTACGCTGATGGTTTAAGCAGGCTTTTAAGCCAAGGGAATGGATGGTTTTCTATTCAAAATAAAACGGCACGAATTGTCGGAAACATTTGCATGGACATGACCATGTGCGATGTCACTGACATTAATTGCGCCGAAGGTGATGAAGTTATTGTCTTTGGGAAATCCCCAAGTATCGTAGAGATTGCAAAAAACATTGGCACAATACCGTATGAGATTATGACCTCCGTATCTCAACGCGTTAAACGCGTTTATTCGGAAGCCTAGTTATTACGCTTGGATCTTATTTTCTATAGCTTTTCGTTTGTTGTAGTCTTCTATAATCCAGAGCACTATTACACTAGTAATCGCAGCAAAAAAGCACCATATCGATAAAATGCGTTCGTTAATAAATATTTTAGTGCCTGCATATGCCAGGACGTTCATAACCCCTAGCAACCAGACTTTTGGCACTTTAGATATTAACGTAGGTATGACTGTAATTGAGAGGTAAAGGAGGCCAAAAGCTTTATGCAATCCATCTGATACGTCGAAATTGTAAATGATGCTCCAATCCAATATTTCAGAATTTACGTTTTCAAAGACCACAACATATGCCAAAAGTAGGCTGACTAAAACGCCTATATATTTAAAAACATTTAAGATACGTTTTCGAGCGACATCTTGCTCAATCTTTCCCATAGCGAAAGGAATCCAAAACGGCCAGACTACCCAGGCAAAAAAAATAAAACCTGCGGTACTCATTCCGCGAAAATGCGCGAAACTATCGTAGAGTAGTGACAGCCAGACAAACCCTTCCGCAAATTGTTGAATGCCAAAAAATATTGGAATGTAAGCAAGGAATTTACTTGGATTATCAGTGGCGCGTTTTAAGGATATAACACCTATAGTGGTAATTACCGCGGATGCCGTAAAACTTGCTTCTGGCGAAAAACACATAAAGTTTCAGTTTGTTTCATTGTAAAAATAAGACTTTAAATAGTATTACAAAGGATATTATTGCACCCTCAAAGTCCTTAGAATTGACATGGTAAATGAAAAAATAAAACGCATAATCGAGCTCAGTATACTTTTTTTATGCATGCCTGTTTTACTATTGGTTCCGATACAT
>JBLING010000073.1:0-9731 GCA_047639155.1 bacterium | reverse complement strand
AATGGTATTATAAGAATTCACCAGATTTTGTTGAACGGCATGAATCAAATACGACCTTAAACTCAGTGATACGTTCAATCCTAAATTTGGTTGTCAGAATCATTAGATAATTTCAGATTTTGATTCGAAGTTTATTCATCTTGATAATAATTCACTGCAGCTGTTTTGTTTACGGCCAGTCTGCATTTACAGTAAAGTATTTCGGTCTAACCATTCATCCATTTGGTGACCCAACTGCCGATTTGCAACCAAAAAAGTTGGACAAAAATGCGGTGTTTGTGCGAAATCATGGCGTATTTTTAGGCTATGAACGCTTTGTTTATCAGGACCTTGTCTCGGTTAAAGTCATTCAAGGCGTCATGACCGACTGCTCAGACGGACTTGCCGAAGTGAGCCATATCGGCATTCGAGGTACACTGTTACAAAGTGATAAACACAGACTCTGCTTCGGAATTGGTCCAACGCTCATTGTTCGAGAATCATGGACCAGGTTTGGTGCAGCTTATACTGGGTCAGGATTCTTCAACGAACGGCAGTCCAAAAGGCTTGGGACAATTCAGTGGAAGTTCGTGCCTTATGCGTTCGAATTTGAATATGATTATTGTTTTACACCGAAAGACAATCTTTCGGTCAGCTTAACCCCGGGTATTCCGTTGGCCAATATTCTGTCAATCGGTTGGAAACATTGGTTGAATATAAAACGATTTGACGAGCCACAGATTTATGTTCCAAAATGAACCAAGATTATTGTCTAAAAACATGGAAGTAAACTTGCATTTGTTTCTTGGTTTTGGCATTGGTTTCAACGTGATTTGTGTGGAAGCATGAAAAGAATACTGGTCACTGGGAGTAATGGATTGTTGGGGCAAAAGCTAACCGACTTGTATTTAAGTCGTGATGACGTTGGTTTAATAGCAACGGCCCGCGGAGAAAATCGACATCCTGAGTCAAAAGGATATGACTACGCGAAAATGGACATCACAAATGAAGCCCAAGTTTCAGCCGTAATCAATCGTTACAAGCCCGACGTAATCATTCACTGTGCTGCAATGACCAACGTGGACGCATGTGAACTCGACCCCAAATTATGTGAACTACTAAACCTGACAGCAACCGAATATTTGGTTAACGCCGCCAATGCGGTAAACGCGCATTTTGTCTTCGTTTCTACAGATTTCATTTTTGATGGTGAAAACGGTCCATACAGCGAAGAAGATGAAGCTGCTCCCTTAAGTTTCTATGGGCATTCGAAATATAACGCCGAACAAGTTGTGCAAAACCAAGCCAAATCATGGGCCATTGCACGGACAGTATTGGTATATGGATTGGTTGCAGATATGAGCCGAAGCAACATCGTTTTATGGGCGCGAGAAAGCCTTGCAAATAAGAAAGAAATAAATGTGGTTGACGATCAACATCGTTCTCCAACACTAGCTGAGGACTTGGCTATTGGCTGTGCCTTAATCGCAGAGCAAGAAGCCCAAGGTATTTTCAATATTTCCGGGAAAGACCAAATGAATATTTATCAATTGGTGCAGCGCGTGGCAGACTATTTTGGTCTATCCATGGAACAAGTGTCAAGAATTGATAGTGCTAGTTTAAATCAACCAGCGAAACGTCCACCCGTAACAGGATTTGATTTGTCGAAGAGCAAACGTATACTTGGATACGATCCACGTTCGTTTGATGAAGGTATAGCCATTATCTACGATCAGTTTTTAAAAACGCAAACCAAATGAGAAAACTAACCCTTATACTCACACTCATAGCACTTTCAAGTGTGGTATTTGGACAATACAGCAGACCATATCGCGTTGCGTTTAATCCAGATAAAAAGTCATACTTGATTACGAATCGGGGCGACGGAAAGGTGTTGGAAATGGATTCTAACTACAAACTGAGTACTGTAATAACGGGTTTGTCAGACCCAAGGGACTTGGTAGTTGGAAAGGTTGGCGGGAATAAAGGATTGTTATTAATCGACAACAACAAAATTGTGGTGTACGACGCCACAGGTTACAACAAGATCATTTCATTTAACATCTCAACCCTTAGTTGGTCGGAGATTGAGGACATAGTAATGGATCCGCGAGATCCTCAGTATTTTTATTTGTCAGATGTGGGCGCCGGACGAATTGTGAAAGGCAAAGTTGGTCCACCACCCTTCTACACGCCAACGTATACAACTCTCGTTTCATCAGGTTTAAACAGGCCAAGGGGTTTGCTATTTAACAACAAAAAAGAATTGTTGGTTGTCACCGATGACTCAAACGCGAGAGTTGTGAAGATTGATACTGCTTCGGGTAAACTTACAGCTGTTTTTACACCAGGAATCGATAGTTTAAACAGCATTGTGCAAGACAATGAAGGCAATTATTTTATTTCCAATTGGGACGATAGTTATTTGTATCGATGCGATAAAGACTTTAAAAATCTAACCAAACAAACGTCTTACAACAAACCAGCCGGAATGGCCGTCAATACGGAAACAGATTTGTTAATCGTGTTATGCCACTTCTGTAATAAAATGGAATTTCATAAACTGCACTATGTTGAACCAACCATGGGAGCGGCAAGCTGCCCGGGTGATTCGTTCACAGTAAATGTTTCGATAACTGCAGAAGGTGTAGGTACATACAACAGCAGTAATAAGTTTCAAGTGGAATTGTCGAGTTCTTCAGGTAACTTCAATAACCCGACTGTTATCGGTAGTGTTACCAGCCAATCAAAGCCTAAAAACATTAAATGTAAGATGCCAACCGCTGCCAATGGCACAAAATATAAATTGCGTATTAAGTCCACCAGCCCAACATTTTATTCATCAGAAGTAAGTGTTTCTGTGTACGACGTACCAGATTTATCGACCGTACAAAAGAACTGGTCACTTTGCAAAGGATCAACTGTAACGATTGGTCGGGATAGCGCAGCAAATGAATCGTATCATTGGTCAAATGGAGCCAACCTTTCTGATTCTCTAAAATCAAACCCAAAGTTTGTTGCACGTGATACCGGGCAATTCAATTGGATAATAACGGCGACAAATACGCTCTATGGTTGTACCTCTCAAATGACAGTTTTAGCAGATGTTAATCCTGATATTCAATTGAAGTCTTTGGATAGAAATGTGACAACTTGTAAAGGAGACTCACTCGTTATTGGGGTAGAAACATCACCTTACAGTTTTACTTGGAGTCCGACGGTCGGAATAGACAACGCAAACACGCCCAATCCAGCATTCTTCGACACTGTTGGTCGTTCATATCAAATAAATGTGGAAGATGTAACTACGGGATGTAAAGGGAGTGACTCAGTAACGGTTACGGTAAACAATTTGCCACAGTTATCGGCTTCTACCCCAAGAATTAGTCTATGTGCAAACGCATCAATACAATTGGCCGTAAATGCAGAAATAGGATTACAGTTTAGCTGGTTTCCAACAGCACATTTATCGGATTCAACATCCCAAAGTTCAATTTTTTCGTCAGACACTGCAGGCGTATTTGCCTATGTCGTTACTGCAACAAACTTTCATGGATGTATAAATAGTGCAACGATTAATGTCGATAATTTTGAAGTTCCCAATGGTGTATTAACTGAGGTTAGTGGAGCTGGAAATAAAACAGAAGGAGATGAAGTATATGTCAGCGGAAAGCTTAATAATAGTGCATTTGCGGTTTTGAACCTCATTTCTAGTAATGGCGTTTATCATGTAATTGACACGCTATATACACTTCCTTTAGTAGGACAGAAGCTAGAAGCAAAATGGACGGATACGTCTTTCGTAAAAGGATTCATGGAATTCGTCTCTGATTCGGGATGTGCTAGTTATAGTGACACCTTGACGATGCCTTGGTTGAGTGTTAAAAACGTATTTGTAAGTGATATAGAAGTTTATCCCAACCCAACATCATCCATCCTGCACATAAAAGGAGGAGGTGTTTTTATGAAAGAGGTTACAGTCACAAACTTGAATGGAATCGTTCTTTTTGAATCCAAGAACCTGGTGCCCAAATCGCTTCATATAATAGATTTGACTGAATATCCAAATGGATTGTACATCATTTATCTTACCAACGAACTTGGTTTGAGATACCAGAAAAAGGTTGTAAAATTGGAATAGTTAGTACACGATCAAATACAACACACTCGCAGCCATCATGATTTTGTACAATCGATGCGCCCAGAAGAGTTGTTTCTTGCGGTTACTCGTCACCAATATTCCCCATGTCAACATCAGCATAACGCTTATAAACAAGGTAAATGCCAACACATAATGCCCGTCAGATGCGTGGTAAAAGCAAAGAACAATACCAACCATTATTACCGACACAGTCCCAAAAATATTCTTACTGACCTTCTTTCCCCAATGGGTAGATATAGAACTGTTACCAACCGCAACGTCGCCTTCAATATTTTTAAGGTTTTTGATGATTTCCCGATTTAACAACATGCATAAAAACAAACTGCCGTACAAAATCATTATACCATTGATATGTTGGTAATACAGCACGATACTAAATACCGACAACACCGATAAAATGGCCGCAGTAAGTTCTCTAATTATTGGGAGCTTTTGAAGCTTATGTGAATAGAACCACAATGCAAAAGCGAAAAAGGCAAAAAACAAAAATACCCGCCACGATGCAAAAACAGAGAAAACGAGTCCAATGCCGTTGAGCACAAAATAGGTGTTTAGACAAAATGATTTACTTACAACCCTATCAAACAGAGCTTTATGCGGTCGGTTTATTAAATCCTTTTCTAAGTCGTAAAAGCTGTTGATGATGAAGCCACCAGCAATGATAAATGCTGATGCAGCGACCATGAAATGTAATTGAAAGTCTTTAAGAACCTCCCAATGGCCTTTGTTGGGAGTGAATATATATATTGCTGCGATGTACTGCGATAGTGCCGTAAACAGCACGTTGGGCCACCGAATAATGGACAATAGTCCTAAAACCTTTACTAGAAAATAACGGTTTTTTCGACTGAGTAAAGCCAAGATTAAAAGGTAAAGACTACTTCAAGTGGATAATCCTTCAATCGCTTTTGAGCTTCGTCAAGGTCTTGGGTAAATCCAAGGAAATATCCCCCGCCTCCACTACCACACAATTTCAAGTAGTATGCGTTCGATTCAATCCCTTCTTTCCAAAGTTTATGAAAGACGTTAGGAATCATTGGAGAGAAATTTTTAAGCAATAGGCTAGACAATGCCTTAATATTTGAAAACAACGGAGCAATATCACGTTTTAAAAACGCCTGAATACACGCATCGTTGTATTTTTTGAATTCTTCTTTTAACATGTTTCGGAAACCTTCGTTTTTCATCTTCTCCATAAAGATGTTAATCATTGGTTCCGTTTTTCCGGGCTGTCCACTATTGATCAAAAATATAGCTCCCTTGCCTTCAGTATCTGGATTTGGCAAACCAACCGTGCCCATGTTTTCTTTCGACTTGATTAAAACCGGGAGGTTGAGGTAGCAAATAAGCGGATCCAAACCTGAGCTTTTTCCATGGAAATAACTTTCCATTTGCCCAAAGATGGTTTTAAGTTTTGAAATTTGTTTGCTGCTTGGTTTTTTGTCGAAGTCGATAATGTCCTTGGCGTAGCGGTTGTAAATGGCAGCAACTAGTGCACCTGAACTACCAACTCCAAATCCCTGGGGGATACTTGAATCGAAACTCATTCCTTCTGCAATGTCCAAGTTGAACTTCTCAGCATCAAAAGAAAAAAGTGACTCCCCAGCTTCGCTTAATTCTGTTAAGTAAACGCCAAAACGTTGTAGATGTTCGTTAGACGTTAACGCATCACCTTCAAGTTGTTGTTTGAATTTTAAACTGCCTTTATACGAGTTATACGGAATAGACAGACCCATTGAGTCCTGGATAATTCCATATTCTCCAAACAGGAGGATCTTAGCGTAAAAAAGCGATTCTTTTAACATGCTAGTTGTGTTGGACCTTTTCCAACATTGTCGCAAATATACTTTCCATTTGAACAAAGTGGTGCAAGCTCAGTGTCAATCAATTGCTTTGCTTTGTCAATATCTTTTGCCGGATATAACATGTGCACATTGGCACCAGCGTCGAGCGTAAATGCAATATGACAGTCGTTTTGTTTGCGGTATGCTTGTATTTTTTGGATAATCGCCAAGGTATTTGGCAGCATTAATATAAACGACGGTGTTGAAGTCATCATCAATCCGTGAAGCATAAGCGCCTCTGATTCAATTAGTTCAACGAATGAATCCAAATCACCTGAAGATAGTATCTGTTTCAACTCAGACATATTTTTAGTGGCAGTTTCAAACCGTTTGGCACTAAAAGGATGTGCATCCAATAAACCGTGTCCTACAGAACTTGATACCGATTTTTGTCCTTCATGAACCAATAGAATAGTATCCTGATAGTTGTGGAAAACAGAGTGTGCGGTATTGAATGGAATCGCAAAATCATCACTGCTTCCTTCAAAATCAGTATGCTGTCCCCATTCAACGAGTCCACCATATACCGACCGACTTGCACTTCCACTTCCGATTCGGGCAAGGTTGCTCGCTTCTTGGAAAAATGGTTTTCGAAGCACTTTAATTTTTTCCAACAAACTACAAGTACACAAGGAAAGTGCACCCATGCCGCTTGCAGAACTGGCTATTCCGCTGCTGTGCGGGAAGGTATTTGAGGTGTGAATCTCGAAAGAGTAATTCCGTAGTTCAGGGTAAATCTTTGAAACGTGGTCAAAATACTTCGCAATTTTTGGCCGAAAAGATTCATTTAGTTCACCATCTAAAAACACGGAAATTGAATGTGCATCATCCTTTTTCCAGTTTAATTGCGTTGTGGTATGGCAGTTCGATAAGGTGAAGCTAATGCTGGCATTAGAAGGGAGTTGGAATCCTTTTTTACCCCAGTATTTAACCAAGGCTATATTGCTTGGACTTTGCCATTTAACACTTCCTTCCATGAGTCTGCGAAGATAACAAAGCTGTATACTATTTTGTTTCTTAATTCGTAATGGATGTATAGCATTTTGATATGGATCGATTCCTTATAATTTTATTTCTTTTAATCGCACCTACCCAACTGTTCGGTCAAACCGACACAACCAATGCGTTGAACCAACCTGCCAGACTTACCGCGTCAGTTTTTTTCGACCCAACTTTTTTGGTGTACCCGTATATTGCTTCAGATGTTGGTTTGGAACTAAGAATCGCAAATCGTGTAACCTTAAATTCAAAGATTGGTGTATACACAAACCCTAATTGGCTTGATAATCACATAGAGGCCTCAGGAATTCATAGCTTTACAGGAGTGAGGTATTATTCCAGAAATAGTCTCGTTTTTCTTTCAGTTGCATATGGTTACCAAGACTTGACCACCACTTTTTACGGAACCTTCCCCTCTTCAACGGGCCATTATTTAAAGAAACTTCAGTTAAATCAGTTTCGGAATACATACACCTTGAATATTGGTTCCCGGTCACCAAAAATTGGGAGGCTGCAGTTTGAATTCAATTTTGGTATAGGTCCCGAATATGTAAATAATCATTTTACTGTATTGACTGCATTTGAATCAAAATTAATCCTTGAGGATAGGATTCCAGAAGTTAAAAAAGAAGGCGGAACCAATACATACGTGGACGTAGGTTATATTTGGAATTTACGGTTGTTGTATACTGTGATAAAGTGAACCTTATTTGATCATATCTGCCCAGTTGATGATCGTGTCATATCCCTTGGTCTTGAAATATTCTTTGTCCTCTGGATTGCCAACAACCAAAACGAAATCGCCTCCCCAACCACCTAAAGATTTTATAGAGAATGGATAGTCTGCAAATCGCGCATATTTTACTGTTGACCTGTTGAGTATCTGACCAAGTTCCATTTCATGTGATGTCATGATATATGAATAATCCGGGAGTGTTTCACAAGCCAATAAGTCATTTGTTAATGTGTCAAAAAGGGCAATATCTTGCTTTGTAATACTACCAATGTCAAACGCAGCAACTTCTTTCTCGGATTGCTGTTTTTCCCCTAAATAGACAAAGAACAATTGGTCAACAAACAATGGCTGAAATGAAGCTTTTTTCCAAGTCGGTTTGCCGTTTTTTATCTGATATAATATGGTGTCATTCTCCATGCCGGTTGCAACATCATATCCACTTCCCTTAAAACCAGCATGCAACAATTTGATTGGGTCAACATCTGACCATTTAGCCAAGTTAGCAACTAGGGTAGAGCTAGAACCAAGTCCCCATTGTCTTTCAAATTCCAAAGTGGTTTCAATGTCCCATCCTGACTTTTGGAGGTCCAGACTTGAGTATTTTTTAATAAACTGTAACAGCTGGATCAATCGGCCCTCGATATTTGTGTCAACCGTTTTACTTACTTCGAAATTGGGGTACTGAAACTCGTTTTCAAACCAAACGTCACCGTTACAGTCAACTGACTTCCAGTGTATTGAAGCATTCTCGGTTGGTTCTACACGCATTTTTTGACCCAACTTTGTTGGAACAGAAAGCGCCTGAGCACCTGCAAGTACGATATACTCACCAGTGAGCATTAATTTACCATGAGAATAAAACTCCATGAAGCAAATTTAGACCACTTCAATTATTAATTTTGAGGACTAAACAAATTAAGATGGATAATTTAGGAATTGGAACAAGAATTAAACACGGCACATACGGACAAGGTATATTATGTAGAATAGGCGTAGAGTATTTCTCAATCAGTTTTTTTGAAGGTGGCTTGCGCGAAATCCCTCGAGGAGACGAAACCATTGAAGTCATTGAAGCCATTGAAGACACAAGCAATATGGTCAGCTTTGATGAAGTCGAAGACATGTTGTACCGCATATTGACCAAACATTCTGATACTTCTGAGGTGGTCGAAATTGCAGATAAGTTTAAAGGAGGATTGTTGATATTAGAACCCAAAGATGAAAACCTTCAAGTAAAAGAAATTCCAATCGATACATTTTTTCATAAAATCGTAATGGTACGAGACCGATTACGTGTACTTGAACAAAACATAAACACACATGCCTCTTTATCTGATGCAGATAAGGTTGGATTACAGCAATATGTTACACGCGCATACGGCTCTTTAACAACGTTCAACGTTTTATTTAAAGACAAAGACCATCAGTTTAAAGGAGCGGGTAAGTCGTAGTCCAGGTCACCGTGTTCAACAAATTCCATAATCCGTGGATTGGCTTTCGAAAAACGGATCATAACCCAGTGATGGCGTTCATCCATTATTGCATTATCAGTTAAACGCAGTTCCTTAACAATTGGTTTTTTTGTTCCAATGGGTTTGAACGTTATTTCAACTTTCCCCAATCCATCGACCTCACTATAATTAACAATGGCAGTTTTACCATAATGTTTCATGTGGTAGCTTTTTCGATAGCTGTTGACTATGGGTAAGACCATTAATCCAATGAATAAATACGTCAACCAAAATCTGGTGCTCTTCTTTAAGTACGGGATTTTTTTCTTGCCAGAATATGCCCTAAATCGAAACATCTTGTAGGCATTGGAGTAAAGTCCAAAGGTTGCAAATACGTATAGGAAGAAACCAAGTACAGCGTACATATGGTCAAAAGACTCTGTGTCGACAAACCAGTTGGTGTAAACCTGCTGCCACCCTAATGCAGACACCGTCATCCAACCCAAAATACGATACTCATATCGCAAAACGTTGTTTTGGCGTTGGTAATAAATCATATC
>JBLING010000072.1:0-9756 GCA_047639155.1 bacterium | reverse complement strand
GTATTCCACTAAAAGGTTGGTGGAAGCAGATGAAAAACGTGGACACGAAATGGTGGTTGTTGATCATTTGGCATGCAATATTGAACTCGAAAAGAAGAACCCGAAAATCTATTACAAAGGGGCATACCTGGATGACATTGACGCTATTATTCCTAGAATAGGGGCTTCGGTGACGTTTTACGGATCTTCCGTAGTTAGGCAATTTGAAATGATGAAGGTTTTTTCTGCAGTCGAATCCCAGGCTTTAGTGCGTTCAAGAGACAAATTAAGAAGTCTGCAGATTTTAGCACGTGCAGGTGTCGGTCTTCCGAAAACTGTATTTACGAATTATACAAAAGACGTTGAACACTTTGTGGAATCTGTTGGGGGAGCACCTTTGGTGTTGAAGCTACTTGAAGGAACACAAGGTATAGGCGTTGTATTGGCTGAAACCAAAAACGCGGCGACTTCGGTTCTTGAGGCGTTTAATGGACTTGGAGCTCGGGTAATTGGACAAGAATTTATTAAAGAAGCTGGCGGGGCAGATATTAGAGCCTTTGTAGTTAATGGTAAGGTAGTTGGATCAATGAAACGCCAGGGTAAAGCAGGGGAATTCCGGTCAAATTTACATCGAGGTGGAAGCGCCTCATTTATTGAGCTGTCTGACGACGAAGAAACTACGGCGCTAAAGGCAACCAAAGCACTGGGTTTGGGTGTAGCTGGCGTCGATATGTTACAATCTTCTAAAGGCCCATTGGTTTTGGAAGTAAACTCGTCTCCTGGCTTAGAAGGAATAGAAAACGCAACCGGAAAGGACATCGGAAGAGAAATCATAAGGTATTTGGAATTAAACGTATAAGTCCAAATCTTAACGTTGGGAGCTAATTTGACTACGTTGGGAGATTTATTTCCGTATAAACTGGCAGCTATTTTTGGACACTAGCGATTACTCCAATCTAAAATAAAACAGTAAAATGAACAAGTGAACGCGATTTAGTTTTGTAAGCGTGCTTAATTTGTGCCAGACAAAAAAAACAGAATGAAAAACACAATTAAAGGAGTAGCATTAATACTCTTAAGCACCATGTTATTATTCGCTTGTAATGACGACACTACCACACCTGGCAACATAGCGCCAAGCAAACTGAACTACGACCCAGCAACTTTAGCGACAGAGGAAGGCACAAGTGCAGAATCTTCAGTTCCAACTATTGAGGGAACTACACCAATCTCATATACCTTGACCACAGTTCCGGATGCCGGATCTGATATTACAATTAATGCAAACACTGGTGTAATTACCGCGAAGGGCACAACAGCGGGTATTTATAGTACAATTGTAACAGCAACAAATGAGGCTGGTTCAACAGAATTTGAAGCCCCTTTAAGTGTTGAGGTTAAAGCTAGAGCCAAAATCACATATAAGGCAAACATCCAGGGAGTCATTGCAAACAATTGTACTCCGTGTCACGTAACCGGAGGAGGAAATACAAAGTATGGTAATTCTTTTGCTGCCGCAAAAGGAGGTATTGACAATATCATAAACCGTGTAAATCGTATGCAAGGTTCGGCAGGGTTTATGCCTCAAAGTGGAATAAAGCTTGACTCGGCAACATTGGCACTTATTGCCCAATGGAAGACTGACGGATTATTAGAAGAATAATGTCAGCTTCAGATAACAAAGGCAGGAGACAGTTTATTAGAAACATTTCAATTGCGACGTTCACAGCTGGGTTATTTCCAAGTTCGATTTTAGCGAAAAGCCAGAGCACGCTCCAATCATTAGCCTGCGAGGAAACCACAAAAGACTATTACGGCGTTGGCCCATTTTACACCGAAAACCCTCCTGATATTTCGGAGAGCAAACTTGCAAAAGATATGGAAGCAGGAACGCGTATAGTTATTAGTGGCCGTGTGACCAATATAGACTGTACTGAAATGATTGCAGGAGCAACAATAGATATTTGGCATGCCGACGATTCTGGAGCATACGACAATTCCGGGTATAATCTGCGGGGTAAATTAAAAACCAACAGTCGGGGTTTTTATTCTTTCGAAACGATTAAACCAGGGAAATACTTGAATGGAAGTCAGTATAGACCATCACATATTCATTTCAAAATCACACCTACTGGTAAATCTACATTGGTAACGCAACTTTACTTTAAAGGGGACACATCAATAGAGAAGGACGCAGCTGCGTCTATAAAGTCAGGGTCGTTTGATGCAACCCATCGCATCATAGAATTGAAAGAAGGTACCGGTGGCAAACTTGAGGGAACTTGGGATATAGCGGTAGATGGTGATGGAAGCACCATTGGGGTCCAGGATCTACATCTTGACAAAGGGATAATTTATGGTGCTAGCCCCAATCCGTTTGATTCTAGCATAGAGATTAAATATGGCGTATTCAATCGCGCTAAAGTTGGGATCCTCATATTTGACATTGAAGGAAAGGAAATTGCGCGACTGGAAGATCAGACATTATCTCCCGAAAAGTATGTTGCGGTTTGGGAACCTGATGTAAAATTACCCGCAGGAAACTATTTTATTGCGCTAAAAATGAATGACATACAGGTTCAATATGTCAAAGTTTTAAAAGTGTAAAAAAGCATAAAGGTTACCTTTTCTGACTTTGGTGATTAAGTAGTATTAAAACACAATACTATGAAAAAGATCACTTATTTATTTCTTATTGTCGCACTTTTAGCGACGAATGCCTTGGCATCAATCGACATCGTTAACGTCAACAAATTCAATCAAGTTCAGGAGAATACCATAACGATTGAAAGTAGATTTGGCCAATCCTATATTGATGCTTCAACGGACCTGTCTGCTTTAAAAGGCTTAGACATCCATCATGTGGATTTAGTCTATACTGCGTATCGAACGTCCAAAACCTTTAACCAACATGAGTTAAACGAACGACGGATGCAGGCCCTGATTAAATTGTTGCCTCAATTGGCTAAAAAAGACCCAACATGGAGAGCGATTCGTCAAACGGGGGCAACTACATCGACAGAAGCGCAGCAATATTTTCACGGATTTATTCTGCATTTTGGAGAATCATTGAGCTATGAAAGTCAGGCCACGTTTTTGGAACAGTTCCAAGAAAAACCTATTGTAAAACAGATTCAAAATAACAAACAAAACACAGTCGAGTACTCTTCAGGTACTACAGTTTCAATACCGGCAAACGCTGTTGTAGATATGGATGGGCTTCCGGTTAAAGGAAATTACAATCTTGAGTATACCGAATTTCGAGATCATGCTGATATTGTTTATTCTGGTATTCCCATGACGTATTCGAACGCTGGAACAGAATACAATTTTTCATCTGTTGGGATGTACGAGGTCAGAGCGAACCAAAACGGAAAGGAACTGAAACTGGCAAAACCCATTCAAATCGATTTTAACGCTACCGACATAAAAGAGGACGTTGGGTTCTTCCAGATGAACGATGAAACTGGAGAATGGAAAAAGTTGAATGAAGTGGAGTTTGACTTAGAAGCCAATGAAACTATAAATCCCGTTATCGAAGAGGACGTGGAGTTTGGGGCTGTCGCAAACATTTTGGTAGCAAATGATGCACTGGAACAGGCATTATCCTGGACTTTCCAACATTTTGATGGCACTGGCCATTACACTTTTTCAGATAAATCTTTTGAGTTGTTAAAAGCACACATTGATACACTTCCAGATTGGAAAATGAGGTTGCTACGGTTAAACGCGGAGGACAAATCCATTACAATTAAAACCAAAGATGCGAAGCTATTCGAAAAGTTAATTAATGAAAGTTATGCTGATTATTGGTTTGATTTCTTTGACCCCAATGTTGGCAACGTAAAGAGAAACTTTAATTTAAATCCAATTCCAAATGACACAAATGCAACACTTTTGGCTGAGGGCAGCACAGACCCGGGGCATGCATACCCCAAACTTGTAAAAGGTTTAAACTCAAAAGCTTTTGGAGTGTACAACTGCGATCAAATCTATAGGATTGGAAAGTCCAAAAATCTATCTCCAAAATATGTGGATGCTAAAACAGGAAAAGAGATTAAAAACAAACGTGTAACCTGCGTTATGGACTTGACATACAATGGTGCTTTTAGTTTTTCACCAAACTTCATCACCTGTAATTTAGAGGGTGAAAATGTGATTCTATTGTTTACTACAGACAAAAAGACATATTTATTAAGTGCTGAAAAGTTCGATGACGTTAAATCAACGGAGAAAAACCCTGTATTTGGCATGACGGATATGACAAAAGTGTTAAAGTCTAGTGCCGATTTAAAGGCATATTTAAAACGATAAAATACGGGCAGACTTTTAAATGAGGTCATTCGTATTTCTTTTCAATTAGGGTAAAGGCGCTTTTTTAAAGCGCCTTTTTTGTATTATTCAAAAATCATTTGACAGTATTAGGCCATTTATCCGAGGCTAAATCACGTATTTTTGATTTAAGTGAAATCTGTTACTCAAATTATATCAGTTGTATTGATGCTCTGCCCTGCCATAGGCAGTGCACAAACCAGCCAAAAATTTTCACTTGATGTCAATACCATACAAGTTCAGGAAGAACCTATTCCACAAAGCGGACGGTATTTAGCAACAGATTATACGACAGTTACCAAGAAACTTTTGGCCGAACCTTTTGCTGATAATTACGCAGTAGGAGTCTCTGCAGGGTCAATCCACTTTGGTGCTACAGGTAAAGATTCTGTTTTTTATGGTGGAGATGAGCCTACAACCAAAGGTTTTGGCGCTTCTGCCGTTCCAGTCTATACAAAGGAGACTTTTAAAAGCACAAATCTGCCTATACAAATGACCTGTCAGTTTTATTCTGATCAAGACATTCCAGATTACAATGAGTCGTACCTATTTTTTATCCCATCAGACTACATCCATTTTGGATCACCTACCTACTATATCGACAACCAAGCGTCGCAAAAAGAAGGAGTAATAATTGGCGGAAGGCCGTACCAATCCTGGGTTCAGGATACGCGATCTGCGTCAGACCCATCTCGGGTATTGGTGGATGTAACACATAATATTACAACGAATGGAAAGTGGTTTGAGTTATCCTGCGTTCTTGATGTTTTTAATGGAGAGATGTATGTAAGAAATGTTACCATAGATGGACAACCGACTTTTTCTTCCTCTGTAAACCTCGGAGTGTTATCGTACATGAATAATTTTAGAATTGGATTTGCTGCAGATGATCTCGCTTATGGGTTTAAAATATTAACGAATTATAGAGATGTAACAGCCGATTTTAATCATTCCGACACTATTTGCATAGGAGCTTGTGTTGATTTTGATAACACAACGGAGATTGAAAACAAAGATATTCCAACACAATATAGCTGGACGTTCGAAGGTGCCGATAAAGCACGGGATGTGGAGGAAAATCCGAAATCTATCTGTTACTCCAAAGCTGGAGATTATAAGGTCACCTTGATTAGTTACAACCAATTTGTACGTGATACGGTGACAAAGTGGACCCACGTAAAAGCTTTTGAAAGGGTAAATTTAGGAGAAGATCGAGCGTTATGTCAAGGGGATACGATAACGTTGTCATTAAATATACCAAATGTAAATTTTCTATGGTCATCGAACTCAAATGACTCTTTTCTGAAAATAACGGAACCAGGTACGTATTGGGTACGTATTGAGCGGGAGAAGTGTTTAGGCCATGATACGATGACGGTTGTTAATGCCACGGATTTTAAAATCGACTTGGGGGAAGACACATTGATCTGTAATGGAGACGTATTTGAATTAAATGCTTTTGTGAGGGGAGCGCTCTCATATCAGTGGAATACGAATAATTCTCAACCCAATATAGCAATAAAGGAGTCTGGGAAATATGTGGTTGAAATAACTGGCGGATGCGCAACTGTGAAAGACAGTATTAATGTTCAGGTGGATGGTTGTGACGGAGTCACGGTATGGATCCCCACGGCTTTCTCCCCAAATTCTGATAATTTGAATGAAACTTTTAAACCCATTATTACGTCTAATAGTTGCTGTCAGATTAAGTCGTATCGATTTAGGGTCTATGATTTATGGGGGACACTTGTGTTTGAAACAGACCAACAAAACCAAGAGTGGAAAGGTGATGTATTGAATGCTGTTGTTCAACAAGATATCTATATTTGGCTTGTTGAATTTAAAGACGTTTATAAATCAAAATACTTCAAAGGAGAAGTTCACGTAATGAGATAAAATGGGACGATTGTACGTGACAAGTCGTCTTTAAAGGAATAGAAATGAAAAAAGCACTTATATCGATATTAATTCTGACGTTACAATATTCCGTAATGGCACAAAACACTTGGAGTAAAAATGTTGCACAAATTGTGTACGACAATTGCTCAAATTGTCACAACCCAAACGGAATAGCCCCATTTTCACTTCTCACCTATGCGGATGTAAAACCAAACGCTTTCAGTATCAAAGCGAGTGTTGAGTCTGGAAATATGCCGCCTTGGATTGCGGATACAAAATACCAAAGCTACGCGCATGAACGCGTGTTAACTGCTGCCGAAAAAGCCGCCATTATTGATTGGGTGGATAATGGTAGTCCAGAAGGCGATGCGAACAAAACGCCTCCACCACCTGTATTTGGAACCAAAGGTTTCATCAGCCAAAAGCCAGATTTAGAGCTAAAAATGCCTGTTTACGCAAGTAAGGCAACTTCGAACGGAGATGATTATGTCTGCTTCTCGGTACCAACGAATCTTGCATCTGATAAAAAAATTAGAGGCTTTGAGGTTATACCCGGTAATCATTCTATTGTTCACCACGCCTTGGTATACCTTGATGCCACTGGAAATTATCCGACGGATACCACACAGGGCGTCTGCACAGGCCCAACAAATGGCCTAATTGGCGGGTATGTTCCTGGATCTCCACCGACGATTTTTCCTACAAATGGAACAGATTTTAACCTAGGTTTTACGGTAAAAGCCGGATCTAACATTGTTTTAGCGATGCATTATCCAGAAGGCTCTTTCGGTAAAGTCGATAGCACCATTATACGATTTTGGTTTTATGATGACGCCACTCAAATAAGAGAGTTGACCACGAGCCCACTGATAGAAAATTGGCAGTTTTTGTTGCCTGCTAACAAAGAGACGAAAGTCAACGCAACCAGAAACACTGGAAACGTTGATTATTCGATATTGAGTGTTTTTCCACATATGCATTTGTTGGGGAGTAAAATTGGTTCATACGCGGTCACATCAACAAATGATACCATTCCGTTTGTAAATATTCCCCAATGGGATTTTGAATGGCAGGAATTTTTGTTCTTTAAGAAGATTAAGAAATTACCCAAGTTCAGTACAATTTATGGGCACGGAACCTACGATAACACGACTAAAAACACACACAACCCGAACAATCCACCAGTGTTGGTGAGACCAGGGCTGAACACTACGGACGAAATGTTTCTGATATATTTCCATTACCTACAATATCAAAAAGGAGATGAGGATCGAGACATTGAGGCTATGACAAGTTTAGGGATTGGACCTGCGCCTAGATTGAATATTGGCGTTTATCCCAATCCGGCAGCTGAGCAGATAAGCTTTGATTTTGAATCGTTGAATGCAAAAAATGTACAATTAAGAGTGTATGACTTGCAGGGCAAAATGATTTGGGAAAACCCAACCGAGCTCAACGGCCATATGAATAGAATCACTTGGCAGATTCCAGCAGCTCTGACTTCGGGAGTCTACTTCTATTCTGTAAATGCAGATGGTGTTATGACCAGTGGATCATTTTTGTTAAAGCACTAAGTTCTTTTTGGTAATCAAAATTACAGTCGTTCTGGCCAGCTTGCGCCTAAGCGTACTACGTTTGCATAAAGCTATAGCACAGGAGCACGGTTAACGAATCCTTCGCTCTATAAGCTTCGGCTTACGAAGTACATTTCTATTTCGCCTTTTCCTTTTACCGAAATTTTTCCCCTTTTTCCAAATTGGAGGTCGTCTTGATTTTTGACTAAATCGTAGGTCGACTGAGAGATGTTCACTTTGCCAGCTTCACCGTTAGACTCAAGCCTACTGGCCGTATTTACGGTGTCTCCCCAAATGTCGTATTGGAACTTTTTGGTCCCTACTAAGCCAGCGACCAATGGGCCGATGTGAATTCCAAGTCTCATTTCAAAGGCGTGTTTACCTATGGCAGTTTGACTTTGCTTTCTTCCTGTAATAAAATTTTGCATCGCTATACCAGCATATACAGCACTTAAAGCGTAATCTGGAATTGGGGCTGGAATGTTGCCAACAGCCATATACGCGTCTCCGATTGTTTTATTTTTTTCGATTTTGTACTGTTCTAATATTTCATCGAATGCCTTAAAGCAAACACTTAACTCTTCTACAAGATCTGCTGGAGACATGTTTTCTGAGATCTCGGTAAACCCAACAAAGTCGGTAAACATGACAGAGGCTGGTTTTGGTGAATCATTTCCAAAAGTATGGGTTCTATTCTTTTCTTAAAGTTTCGGATAGTTGTGAAACATTTTAACTTAACTCAATTTTTTTATCAATCTGCTAAGCGTTTGCTTCTGGTACTGGCATTCTCTGTATTTGCCCTGGCAGCTCAGGCTCATACCGTTGCTTTTTTCGCGGTTGACGAATGTGACGGAAGTACAACGTGTTACACTGAAACCTATCACACAAACAGTGGAACCTAAGGTGGATTAATTGTCGATGGCACAAGGTACAACTTCACATCCTCCATTGCCACTACACCAGCAAATGCAAATCTAATTGGACGATGGAGAGCGAGAAATAGTCGTGGTGGATACCGCCTCCAAGTAGTTAATATTACGCTTTCAGGTGGAAGCCATACTATTACAACTACTAGAACCAGTTGTGTGGAATCTCCATCGAGAAGTGGTACCATGTCCTGGACTAACTCACCATCTTTAGAAATTGAAGTGGATATTACGTCCGACGTTAGTACGGTTTATTATGGTTATGCTCCAAACGAATGTGCTGACCTTTCGGCAACTCAACCGGTGGATCTGGTTCAAATACATGAAGCTGGAGTTCTGGTAGTTCTACCGATTCTGAAACAGTTTGTCCTACGTCTTACACTGCTACAGTAACAGACGGGAATGGGTGTACTGCTTCAGCTGATATCACGATTGATGTTGTTGATGTACATTGTGGCAAAAAAGGCGACAAAGTAGAACTTTGTAAAGTTCCTAAAGGAAACAACTCAAACGCTCACACTATTTGTGTAGCGGCTTCTGCGGTGCCATCACATTTAAAAAATGGATCGACACTTGGTGCATGCCAATCAATGGGAAAAACAAGTCCAATGGAAAAAGTGTTGTCTGACGCAATAAGCATAACAACATACCTAAATCCTTTCGACCAAAACTTAACCATTCAATTTCAAGCGATTGCAGATGAGCACGTGAGAATTGAAGCATTCGACTTATACGGAAAATCAATCAAAGTATTGTTTGATCAAGATATCGAAGCGGCAGCTCATTATGACGGTGGTTATGATGCAACTGACATGCCGTTAGGTATGATGTTCATCCGATTTATAAGTGAGTCGACTACTACAGTTGTAAAGGTTCGACACATCAATTAAGATTACATATATTTAAAAAGCCCTTTCGATGAAAGGGCTTTTTTTTGTTTCAACTTTACGTCTTTATTAGTTAATAGCTCAGTTTTCACTGTGCCAGGCAATAGTTACTGTAGAGCCATCAAACAGTTCTACGCAGGTTTTAAATCTTGTAAGTTT
>JBLING010000071.1:0-9790 GCA_047639155.1 bacterium | reverse complement strand
CGGTGTTTGCTTAACGGTTACTGCCAATGATTCGACAACCCACATGGTAACGGCTATAAAAGAGACCCTAGACAAATCAAATTTAGGAACTTGGGAAGTTGGAACCCTTGTTAACCTTGAAAGGTGTTTGAAAGTTGGCGATCGACTTGATGGTCACATGGTGCAGGGTCATGTGGATACTGTAGCAACATGCTCCGCAAAAGAAGACCAAAATGGCAGTTGGGTATTTACTTTTAAGTACGATGTGCAATCAGGTTTCATTACGGTTGAAAAAGGTTCAATCTGCATAAATGGCGCAAGTTTGACCGTATTTAACTCTACCTCTGATTCTTTCTCGGTAGGGATAATCCCGTACACAAACGAAAACACAAATTTCAAAACCATTGACGTTGGGTCTGTGGTTAATTTAGAGTTTGATATTCTTGGTAAATATATCGCGAAGATGGTTCCTAATGTCTGAATAATTGAATGTGGGATGAGTGAATTTGGAATGAACCACTGATTGCAGGATAATAAAAGTCTATTCTCTCTTTTCTCAACCCTAACTTCTCATGGCTAATCCTAATGCCATAATAATGTCTGAAGGATTGAAGATAATGGTCCACTTCAAACTTGAAGTTTACTATTGGATCCCCTCTCTCGTATGTTTCAAAACTTACTCATCAGTTATTGGCTTAAAAACTGCTTTATGGCTGGACCTTTTCTGTTTTCACTATCTTTCAAATAAAAAGCGAATGTTTCAATCGTAGACTTAAACCTAACAGTGTCTTTTATATCATTCTTATATTTATTAAACCGTTGAATTTTTGAACGATGTGAGAATTCGTTATAAACAACCATGCAGTCATACGAATCAGCACTATTTGAAACGAATACACCTTTCATAACTATATTCCCATCATAAATTTTCAAAGAATCAACCCTGACTTGATATTGTATGTTATTACGAAATCGTGATTTATTAGTAATAAACCAGCCTAATTTAGGGGCTGGACTGACTAGCTGAAATGGTTCAGAAACAGGCATCCTATGTAGGTCGAAATCTAGTTTGTCATAACTATAAAAATACTTTGGTTCAGTAGAACATCTACTGACAAAAGTTAGAAGTGTCAGCACCAAAATTATCTCCATGTTTAAGCTACTCATAATTCAGTTTTTTGCGACTCACTTATTAATAATCTCTTTTACCTCAGTAATACTCGTTCCTAGTTTAATTATCACTCCATCTCTCCCTACTAAAATGAAGTTAGGGAAACTATCTACCATATATTCCTTCATAAACTCCTTTGTTGCAAAAGCTTGATCATGCCAATGTGAAGGATTTTGATCTAAATATTTGTAAACACTCTTATGATGATCACCCCAGTTTAAACTTAAAATCTGAAGATTTTCAGCGTTTTCCTTATATAACTTTTCTAATCTCGGAAGTTGATTTAGGCACGCCTTACACCAAAGTCCCCAAACGTCTATTAACATGTACTTATCAGATTCTTGTATCTCATCTAAGTACACTTCGGAGGAATCAAGACCAACTATAGCAATGTGGCTAAGTTTCATTCCATTCTGCACCTTCTTTACAATGGGACATGAATCTAGACACTTTATCAAGGTTAAAGAACCACCATCAATAGCAATATCTCGCACATCATACACCGTACTATTTATCATAACTCTGGTTGTATTAGATATAGTGATTGCACCGTGCTGAAGTCTTGTAGAAATGGTATTATCAAACATGTTCCCCAAAATCACCTTATCTTTTCCCAGGTCATTATAAATGCCGTTACAGTTATAGTCATGTAGGCCAATCTGAATATCAAAACTGTCTATCGTTATGTATTTGGTCCGATTGTTTAATCTATACTCGCCCAACCAATATTCGATGGAAGCAAATTGATTCTTTTTTGCAAGAGGTCCCATTTGAGATAATGACCTTTGTTGGCTTAGTTTATAGCTCGGGTAAAAGAGGTGAACACCAAATTTGGACTCTGGATATTCACTATTGATAAAGAACAAATCTATAGTTGAGTCATTCTTGAAAACTAAAGGTGTATCATCGTCTCCATAATTGTTATTTCCATTTTGGTCAACATAAAAAGTTGGCTTTCCTGATTTGTAGTCCCCAATTAATAAACCTATTTCTTTGCTAAAAATGGAGTTTACATTACCTGTAAAATATATCGTTGTAAATGCGGTATCACTAAAATTGAAGTCTTTTGGGTACTTAATTTTGTGCGGTTTCCCAGAATAGAATACAGTATCTGTTTGAGGCTTAACTAGCTGAGTTGTTCCATACCCACTCGATGTGACCTTAGTGTAGCTATCAAGGTGAGCAACTGTGGTATCCTGGGACAGAGCAAGTGTGCTTTGTGCAATAATTACAGTAAATAATATTAAAGCTTTTTTCATTTTATAAAAAAATTTAAATCATCCAAAGGGTTCGTTTCGAAATACTGTTTGTTTTCGTGCATGTCATTTGCAAAATGGAATATTCTTCTAGCTCGATCGATATCTTCTTGTCTTGGCGTTGAAAACATTCTAACCGCCTTTAACCGCCAAATGCATTAAGAAGTTTTAGCATTGATCTTTTAAGTTCGTAATCGCCTGTTTTGAATATATCTCTAGCCTTAAACAATCCTTCGGTCTTAATATTAACACACAAATAGTTGATGATTACATTTCTTAAACCAACATAGGGACTATCGAGGTTTGCAAAGACAAAAGTATAAGCACTTTCTTCATCAAGCCTACTCAATGAAACAAACGCCGCCTTTTTAACTTTAATATTATGGTTATTCAGATACTTAGTAACAGTCTCAGAATATTGCTTAGCACCAATTTCCGCAAGGCCAAATAGTGACCCAACTATCATATTGCCTTTTAGCAAGTTCTGATTGTAAACTTCAGCAAAGTTGACACCATCTTGCTTCATAACAAACCTTGCATATTGCCGTATTGTTGATGAATTATCTGCCACATAATTCTTCATGACGTTTTTGAACTCCTTTTTATCCTTTAGACAATAAAGTGTTTGCAATCGAACCTTTGACGATTTGTCGTTTAATAATTGAGTAATCTCTGTTTGATCAAGCTTGTCAAAATGCACAACGGCAATGAGTCTAATCAGAAAATGTCTGTCGTCTAGAAACAGTTTTAATTCATTTGAATGGTCAGCTAACGAAGTCGATATGTGTTTTGCAATAAGCAGTCTTGATTTATCAGGGTAATTCTCAAACTTGGCAATTACATATGCTCTATTTGTCCATGTTATATACACAATAACATCTTGATAAACCCCGCCTAAATCTAAGCGTTCTACTTTTTGAAGCCATTCGAAAATTGGCAAATTGTCAATTAGACTATCTATGAATATTTCTTTTTTAAAGTGTTGAATTCCTTGAAGCGCCGCTTGTCTTACTGGTAGAACCCAATCCGCTAATCGATAAATCAGGAACTGTATAGCACGAGGGTCTGCCATTTCTTGAAGTTTATTGATGGCTTTTTCTCTGACGTAACCACTTCCATTTAACGAGCCAATTGCAAGCAACTCCAAATATTGTTTTCTGGGGAAACTTAATCTATAAAAGTCAATGTCAGCTTCTGAAATATCGCAATGTTTCAATGTATCGTAATACCCTATTTTACTATCGAGCTTATAGAATAAGTGGATGATGGTCGTACATGCAGCTAATCTTACATTCCCATTTTTATCTTTTAAAAACTCGATTAACCTGAAAATAATGTTTGGGGATCCTTCACTCGCAATTTTCGACAAGACATGAATTCTCTCTTCTGAGATATCCTGTGAGAATAACCAAGTCTTACTCGGCTTTCTCAACACTTCTATATACTCCCCAATTTCCATCTGCTTTCCACAACTCGCGTATCGTTACTGCAAATTACCATTTGTACAATACATTGAAAACTAAAAAAGCCCTCCACAATGTGAAAGGCTTCTGAAGTACCTAGATCTTGTTCTAAAAATTTCTAGTATTCTTGTCTTATTGGTCGCAATTATCGGTTACTGCTGACAATTTTTTGTCATACCGTTGCAATGACTTTCAATTCGATACCAATCGGTGTTGGCAAGCAATTGATTTCCAATGTCGTTCTACAAGGCTGATTGTCCTTAAAGTATTCAGCATATAATCGATTATATGTTTTGAAATCGTCTTTCATGTTTGTAAGAAAAACGGTAACATCAACGATGTTATCCCAACTACTACCAGAGTCTTCCAGAATATATTTAATGTTCCTAAAAACGGAATGACATTGTGCTTCAATATCATAACTTTTAATATTCCCATCTTGGTCTAGTTCTACTCCTGGTATTTTTTTTGTTCCTCGTTCTCGTGGACCAACGCCACTTAAAAAAAGTAGATTCCCTACTTTTCGAGCATGTGGATATGAACCAACTGGCTCCGGAGCCTTACTTGAATCGAATTTTTGGCTACTCATCTTCTATTGTAATTTGAATTTCATCTGTATCCGTAATGATCTCACCTTTTAATTCCGGTTTTGGGTCTTCCGGTTTTGGTTTAACCGGGTCAGCAGTACCGAAGCCTTTTTGCGAAGGCGTATTACGTTGCGCTTCTAAAATCGTACGTTGCCTTTCTAGTCTTTTTAATTGTTTGGCGATGTCACTGTTACTGAACTCATATTTCATCCCAGTACTCCAAACCGACAGCCCATAACTTGGATTGTTCTCAATGGAATCAACTTGATACGCAGAAAATATGTAACGCATATCATGAGACATCGTAACCTGTCTTACTTTGCCATTAGTTTCTGAATAGCTATTGACTTCAAGTCCCGTTTCAATGTCCCAGATCTTTGTCATGCCATCACTGCTTCCTGTGATTACATATTTGTTGTCGGTACTAATCGTCACAGAATTAATTTTCCATTCATGACCCAGGAGTACATTTTTCTGTTTACCGCTAATAGCGTCCCAGATTATTGCCGTTTTATCGCTACTTCCTGTCACCACATATTGACCATTGCTTGCCACAGCGTTTACAACATCTTTATGCCCTTTGTATTCTTTTATTTTCTTCCCATTGATATCATACAATTTTACAATTGCTGATTCGTCTGCACATAGAATGTAGCTCCGACCTTTGAGTGCGATGCAATTTGTTGGTAGTCGATTATTTATAACCCATTTCGAATTGCTCCTCTGATTGTGTATTACAATTTTCCCATCGTCGCCGGCAGAATAAATCATGTTTCCTGAAGGTCCGACAACAATTGAATTGATACCTGCGTTGTGCACGTTTGTATACTGCTTCTCCAATTCAAATTTGTCTTTTCCGACCTTACTCCATACCATGAGTTTGAAATCATTCCCTCCAGTTACCAGTATCTCGCCATTTCCACTAAAGCCTAAAGCAGAAACAGCAGCGCGATGCCCTGTTAACGTTTGAAAATATGGAAAAGTAGAATCTCCTTTGAATATTTGAACCGTATTGTCCCAAGAACCAGTTGCAACAAAATCCCCATTTGCGGAAACAGCAACAGATTCTACGTCGTCGGTATGACTGCCTAAAGTAACATAGGAAGTAGTGTTTTGCCCACACGCTGGCTCAACATAGCCAAGATGAAACCCAATTAGAATGAATAAAAATGCAACGCCTTTTTGCATGACTTCAAATATACCGCTGTACTGGGCATTACCCGTAATTGCGTATGTGTATACAGAACGTATTATAAACAAAAAGCGTATCTAAGCCTTGTAAAATAGCCATTTGAACAATTCTTTATACGTCGCTTTTTTTCCGTACATCAGTATTCCAGTTCGATAAATCTTCCCTGCCAACCAAATCGTAAAACAGAAGGAACCTATAAGTATTCCGATGGATAAAGCGACTTCCCACCATTGTGTAGCGAGGTCTAGAAACGGCGCTCTAACCATCATCACAATTGGGCTAGTTAATGGAATCATACTCAACCAGAAACTAAGCGCGCCATTTGGGTCACGCAACACAACACTTGTGGACAATGCAATAGAAAATACCAATGGAAGCGTGATAGGCAACATAAATTGTTGCGTATCTGTTTCTGAATCTACTGCAGCACCAACGGCTGCAAACAGTGCAGAATACATTAAATAACCACCCAAAAAGTAAAAGATAAATGCAAAAATGATAAATGCCCATGGCACTTCCAGCGCACTTGACAATAGGTTTACCATCATGCTATTCATTCCAACATCTGCCAACTGACTTGCCGGAACCGACTGGCCTGATCTAGCCAGTTCTAACATTGTTCCCATATCGCTTCCAACGAACACAACGGATATGAGCACAACGAGCAATACGGAAAATACGAGCCAAATGACAATCTGTGTTAAGCCAACCAACGCCAAGCCAAACACCTTTCCCATCATCAATTGAAAAGGTTTAACACTTGAAACAATGACCTCCACAATCCTGTTCGTCTTTTCTTCTATAACACCTTTCATCACCTGAACACCATATAGAAATATGAAGAAGTATATTACAAAGGAGGCGCCCATACCAATCGCTGTGTTAAGTAAGGTTGAACTAGACTTTGCTTCTCCGTCTTCATTTAATGTAAATGACTGAACCGAAACCGACGTTTTTAAACTGTCCATCGCAGATTCTGAAACGCCAAGTTGCGCCATTTTCTTTTCCTCAATCGCATTTGATATGCGGCGATCGATGCGCTCTTTAGACTCAACCGACAACGAACTTTTTGATTCGTAAACAACTCCCGTTGGCTTATAAAAGTTAAAGGTATCCGGAATCAAAAGTCTACCAGAATAGCCCCAAGATTTCAATGAATCTGTATTTCTGTTTGCCCAATCGTGGGTGTAGTCAAACTCCATGTTTTCATCACTGTATAATTGGTCAAACAATAGCTCTGATTCATCGTACACCAAAACCTTTTCAGTGTCTTTCCCGATGCTGTCGTTTACAGCTAAGAAAATGATAATACCATAGAACACGGCAATCAAAACCGGTCCTAAAATCGTCATTATTAAAAACGACTTCTTCCGTACCCGAGTTATGTATTCCCTCCAGGTGATTAATCTAATTTTACCCATTGTTCCCCTCCTCTACTTTTTTAATAAAAATGTCTTTTATGCTCGGCAGTTTTTCACTGAAAGACGTAATTACCACAGTTTCGTTTAACTCCTTGATAAGCGCCTGTGCACTTTCTGGTTCAATGACAAAAACTGCCCTATTGAGGTCGAGTCTTTCTTCGCGAACCATTGTTTTTGGTCTGAATGAAATGTTATTTAGGTCTCCCCGATACAATACTTCATACTCGTTTTCCTTAAACGAGTTCCGTACGTCTGGGATACTGCCTTCCAACACTTTCTGTGATAAATTTATCATGCCAACAAAGTCGCATATCTCTTCAACGGATTCCATGCGGTGGGTTGAAAATATTATTGTTGCACCACCATCTCTTAGATTTTTGATTTCTTCTTTTATCAACTCCGTGTTGACTGGATCAAAGCCGCTAAACGGTTCATCTAAAATGATAAGCTCGGGTTCGTGAAGCACTGTTAAAATGAACTGCACCTTTTGGGCCATTCCTTTACTTAATTCCTCAACTTTTTTGTACTTCCAATCGAGTAGGCTGAATTTCTCTAACCACTGTAACGCTCTTTTCTCAGACTCTTTTTTAGACAAATCCTTGAGTCGACCAAAATAAACAATCTGCTCAAGCACCTTCATCTTTTTGTAAAGTCCTCTTTCTTCAGGGAGATACCCTATCCGCGAAATGTGACTTGGATTTAATTTTTCGCCATCGAATATAACCTCGCCTGAATCAGCTGCAGTTATTTGATTGATGATCCGAATTAATGTCGTTTTACCCGCACCGTTAGGCCCAAGTAATCCGTATATACTTCCTTTTGGAATAGAAAAATTAAGGTCCTTTATTGCAAGATGACCTTCAAAACCTTTGGTCACATTGTTCACTTCGAGAAATGCCATGGTCGAAGATACGTCGGCCATTCAATTCAATACTAAAACTTCGACAAATGTGGATTTGTATTGGCTGAGTACAGCCTAATAAAGGTCATTGCAAATTTCAAAGAGTTCAGATCGCAGCCTGCTAATATCTTCTTTGCTTATTGCAGATATAAACATAGCAGGTGAATTCTCATTCGCAAACCACGTTTTTTTAAAGTCCTCTAGGTTATGCAGCGTCTCATCTTTAAAAATATCTTCGGAAGTTGGCCTTGGGTTATACGCGTCCGTTTTATTGAATATGGTTAAAGTCGTTTTATCGCCTGCTCCAATTTCACTTAGCGTTTCTTGAACGATTTGCATTTGACTTTCAAAAGTGGGGCTTGAAATGTCAACTACGTGAAGCAATATGTCCGCTTCCTTTATCTCATCTAAGGTCGATTTAAAACTCTCGATGAGTTGATGCGGTAGCTTCCGTATAAAACCCACCGTATCAGAAATGAGTGTTATTACCGGTTGGATATATGTATCAGACTCTTTTGTTAATACAAGTTTGCGCACAGTAGAATCGAGTGTGGCGAAAAGCTTATTTTCGGCTAGGATGTTTGCGTTTGTCAAGGCATTCATGATGGTTGATTTACCAACATTTGTATATCCCACTAAAGCCAAACGAAGTTCTCCTCTTCTGCTTTTTCTTTGCGTAACACCTTGCTTGTCGATGTCTTCTAACTTCTTTTTCAGTAAAGAGATCTTATCGCGAATAATCCGTCTATCCGTCTCAATTTCTTTTTCCCCAGGACCTTTCATTCCGATACCACCACGTTGTTTCTCTAAGTGCGTCCACAGTCCGGTAAGTCGTGGCAACAAATATTCGCTTTGTGCCAGTTCCACCTGTGTTTTGGCTCGATTTGTTTTGGCGTTTTTGGCGAAAATATCCAGAATCAAAGTACTTCTGTCGATTATTTTACACTTCAATTCAGCCTCTAAATTTCGAATTTGTGACGGGCTTAATTCATCATCAAATATGGCCGTTTCAACTTCCTTAGATTCAATAAAGGCAGCAATTTCCTCAAGCTTGCCAGTACCTACGTAAGTTTTAGGATTTGGGGCAGCCAATCGTTGTACAAATATTTTTTCGACAGCGGCGCCAGCCGTGGTTGTGAGAAAAGCCAATTCAGTTAAATAATCATCCGTTTGTTCCCGACTTTGCGTCTGTATTTCTACAGCGATGAGAACCGCTTTTTCAATAGCGTTTGCACTTTTTACTTTATACGAGGCTTTCTTCAATGCTAAGAATGTTATTTATTACGTTCTTTGTTTGTAGATGGCAAAGTTGGGTAAAATATTGATTAGATGGACACTGATTTCAGTATTCATTTTTAGTGGTACAATATGCGCCCAAGATATGGAATGGTCGAACCAACGAAAGCTTAAAGGCAGCACGGCTTACACCAGCGTTATCGGTCAAGATGCAACAGGTTTATACCTATTGCGGTATCGGAATCAATTTTTGACTAAAAACATCGTCATCGAACGTTACCGTAATCACCTCGGATATGCATTGTCGAAAAACATAACCTTAAAAAAATCCCGCCTCTTATACGCTGAATTGCAGAAAAAAGGACTTTTATTATTGACGGCGCATTATGATCGTCAAGCTATGAAGAACGAAGTGCAATGTCACTGGTACGATCACAACATCAATCCAATAGGAAAACAACGGGTTTTGGTTTCATCCAGTTTAGGTGACTTTTATGACAAAGGTGATTTCAGAATACGATTTTCAAATGATCGGAAACGAATATTGATTACCTACACTGAGAAGTCTGACGATGAGAAACGGA
>JBLING010000070.1:0-9889 GCA_047639155.1 bacterium | reverse complement strand
TTGTCGTTTAACGCTGAATTGAACAGCTATTCCGTACTGCCTGATGATTTTGAAGGAGAGGAGTGGGAGTCATTGAATAAACTAAAACTTTCGTTCGGAAAATCTATTGGAAAACACATTGAGATTTTTGGCGGTGTGTCTATGAACATGTGGCTTTCGGAAAGTGATACGCCAAAACACCAATACCTGAATTCTGCAAAATATAAGGGTAGTAATGGAAGCGTAAACTGGATACTATATCCTGGTTATCAGTTTGGGATTAGGATTTAGATGGGGAATTGGGATGTTAGGTAGTTGGGGCGCTGACGCTTTTGGGACGTTTCGCTGTTGGCGCTTTGGCGCGTTGGTTAAATCAGACTGCAATTTGCAATCTTGTACACCCTTTACCCTATCTATTCTCTTTTGTCTATTTTCTTTTCTCTCACCACATAAGCCGCTCTAATCCCTAACTTCTAATGGCTAATCCCTGATGGCTGTTGGAACATTGGTTAAAACCAAGCATAGAGACTTTCTTTTCTAGAATTTATTCATAAAAAGGTATCCCTGTTTGAAGGCTGATCCAATCAATTGCTTCTTCTTTCGTATCCGTGCATATTTGATGTCCTTCTAATCTAGCGAACAAATTAAAGAACGGAATCGACATACGGATGATTCTTGTTGGGTTTACGAACACATGGAATTGAATACGTGTTGGGTATGTTTTGTCAAGATGAAACATGCCTTTTCCTAGACATATAATGGATTTGATCGGGGCCCACTTCATGGCGGTCATGTCTGAGATAATATATAACGGACCGCTTGAGTTTTTCAACACATGCTCAGTGAGAGTCAAGTGTTCCTCAGTCTGTTCAATAGACGGATTTATGCTCTTCAGTGTTTGAACGACTAACGGGAGTCTGCTCAAGTCAACTGTAGCACAAGCACTTTCTAATAACCGTTCCAATTTCATGACTAGAATATACACGATACCATCATGCTAAGCAAAGCATACTAAATTAGTTACAGATGACTAGTTATAATGGCGTATAATACTTGCAATAATGCATTAACCTTTGATTGTGAAAAATAGACCGAGCGTAATGAAGTATCTAATTAACGCTACTTGTAATTGCCATTACGCGACATTGTTTGCTTTACATGCGCCAAGTGGTGGTTTATAGCCATAAGTATGGATTAAAAGAGTTACCAAATTGTGTTGTTAAAATCATGATGTAGTAGTATTGCTTTTATGTTTCAGTGCAAAACAAACAATATTGAAAGTATGTGAACATTCTGTGTTTATTTGTGTTTAACCTTGTAGCATGAATGATCTATTACACTCTGTCCAAATACAAGTAGATGAACGGGTTTATTTGAAAGACCCAAATTCTTCTGAATTAGGGAAACGCATTGTACAGGAAGGATTATTGTTGATTGAAGAAATAGGCTTGGAAGCAATGACTTTCAGGAAATTAGCGAAAAGACTTCAGACCACTGAAAGTTCGGTATACAGATATTTTGATAGCAAATTTAAATTCTTGATTTATCTGACATCTTGGTATTGGGGGTGGATTGAATACCAGCTTGTATTTTCTACGTCAAACGTTCAAGACCCGTTGACAAAACTAAAAAGTTGCATTGAAATCATTTCAAGGCATGCTTCTCAACAAGGAAACAACCAAATGAACCTTGAAGTTTTAAACCGTGTGGTAATTGCTGAATCGTCTAAGTCATATTTGACTAAAGCAGTAGGTGAGGCGAATAAAGTAGGATACTATGCCGGCTATAAGCTTGTAGTCCGTCGCATTTCTGATATAATGCTTGAGATTAACCCAACATTTGCTTTCTCTCATACCTTGACTTCAACAATAATCGAGGGAATACATCATCAACAATACTTTGCGCAGCATCTACCATCTCTGACCGAAAAAACGAAGACCCAATCGCAATTAGCGGACTTTTATTCAGCATTAGCTTTATCCACCTTAAAATCAAATTACATTAAAGAAGATGTCTAATCCTATGACTCCTGTTCGAAGGTTCTTTAACCTGTTAAAGGTTGACAAACAAGAAATCCTTAGTATATATGTATATGCCATTTTTCATGGCTTAGTTACGCTGTCTCTTCCGTTGGGAATTCAAGCTATTATTAACTTGATTACAGGCGGTCAAGTTTCGACTTCATGGATAGTAATGGTAATATTTGTTATTCTTGGGGTTGCATTTACTGGGGTATTGCAAATTATGCAGTTGACCATTTCTGAAAATATTCAACAAAAAATCTTTACCCGTTCAGCTTTTGAATTTGCATATCGTATTCCAAGAATGAAGCTTGAAGCGGTGGATCGAGACTACATTCCGGAGTTAGTTAATCGGTTTTTTGACACTCTTTCGGTACAAAAAGGATTGTCTAAAATTCTTATGGATTTTTCAAGTGCTTCTTTACAAGTGCTATTTGGATTGGTATTGTTGAGTTTATACCATCCGTTTTTTATCCTGTTCAGTGTGTTACTGATTGCGATCGCCTATTTGGTTTTTAGAATATCAGGTCCTCGTGGTTTGTCCACCAGTATTGCAGAATCTCATTATAAATATGAGGTGGCACATTGGTTAGAAGAAGTTGCGCGCGCTATGGAAACGTTTAAATTGGCCGGAGATTCGCCTTTGCCATTGCAAAAGACAGATGAAAAGGTTGAAGGGTATTTAAAATCACGAAAGGCCCACTTCAGAACGTTGATTACGCAATATATCAACCTGGTGGGATTGAAAGTCTTTATCGTAGCAGGGTTGTTAATAATCGGAGGTTTACTTGTTATCAACCAACAAATGAACATTGGACAGTTTGTTGCATCTGAAATTATCATCATCTTAATCTTAGGGTCAATAGAAAAGCTGATATTAAGTATGGAGACCATCTACGATGTACTTACAGCTTTAGAAAAAATTGGCAACGTAACTGACTTGCCTCTCGACCGTGACAATGGGTCACGTTTCGATAAAGACAATGAAAAAGGAGTTTCAATTCAAATGAAAGATGTCTCTTACACTTTTTTAGGTGAAAAAGAAGATTTCTTAAAAAACATAAGTCTAAACCTCGCATCTGGAGAGAAAGTATGTCTGTCTGGATATAATGGCTCAGGTAAGTCCTTATTGTTACAGTTTCTTGCAGGTTTGTACGATGAGTTTAGAGGAACTATTTCTTACAACGACGTTCCAATAGGTAATTGGTTCAAAGAAGATTTACACAAGGTAATTGGTGACAATCTTATAAAAGAAGAAATATTTAAAGGGACCTTAATGGAAAACATTACTTTAGGTAAGCCCTATATTTCTTTAGATGAGGTTAAAAAAATGAGTGCAGTTGTCGGTCTACAAGATTTTGTTTCGAACCAACAGTTTGGTTACAACACTATGATGTTACCAGAGGGTAGGAATTTGCCCAAAAGCACACGACTTAAAATTATATTGACTCGATCATTAGTCGGCAAGCCCAATGTTATTTTAATTGAAAACAGTTTTAATCAATTGAATGAAAAAGACAAAACATCTTTCATAAACTACTTGAAGAGGACGAATTCGACAGTCGTAGTGATTTCAAATGATGTGCATGTTGCCAAATTATTTGAACGCATTATTGTTTTAAAAGACGGAGCAATTATGTCTGATAGTGCATTTGAGAAAACAAAGAAAGCTACGTGGTTTAACGAAATATTTCAAACTAATTAATCATGCTAAATCTTAGTCCGAATAGAATAGAAGGTAAAATCAACACCAAAGCTTTTAAATCATTTTCAATGGTAAAAGACTTTAAGGCCGGTAAAATTCTGTCTAGGTTGCTGATATTGTCTTTTGTAGTGCTGTTCATTTCTTTGTTTTTCCCCTGGACTCAAAACATACAATCTAAAGGTTATGTAACCACTCTGAAGCCTGAACAACGACCTCAAACGGTTAATTCAATAATTGCTGGTCGGATAGAAAAATGGTTTGTTCGCGAAGGAAATTTGGTTGCCAAAGGAGATACGATTTTGTTTATTTCTGAAGTGAAAGATGCATATTTCGACCCTAACTTGTTGGTTAACACGGAAGCACAAATCAAGTCGAAAGAATTGACGGTCAACTCATATATGGAGAAAGTGAAATCGTTAGACAGTCAGATTGATGCCTTACTTCAAACAAAAAAGCTAAAAAGACAACAAGCACTTAACTATATAAAACAAGCCCAGCTGAAAATATTATCGGACAGCATGGACTTACAGGCGGCTGAAACCAATTTAGTTGTTGCACAACGACAGTACGAGCGTATGGAAGAACTGTATAAAGCGGGTTTAAATTCTTTGACTGACCTAGAATCTCGAAAATTGAAACTACAGGAAACTCAGGCGAAACGTATAAGTGCAGAGAATTACTTGCTTAAAAGTCGGAATGAATTGATCAATGCTCAAGTGGAGTTAAGTTCAATCGAAAATCAATACAGAGATAAACTTTACAAAGCCGAGTCTGAAAAGTATGCGTCTATGTCGAATATGTATGACGCCGAGGCGTTGGTAACCAAAATGCAGAATCAATATATGAACTACTCAGTGCGAACGGGGATGTATTACATAACAGCACCTCAAGATGGCTATATCACGAAAGCCATTCGGTCAGGTATTGGAGAAACGGTAAAGGAAGGGGAAGAGTTGGTGAGTATTATGCCTTCAAACTACGACTTAGCTGTGTCCATGTATGTTGAGCCAATGGATCTTCCATTGGTCCAAAGCGGACAAAAAGTACGGTTTATGTTTGACGGTTGGCCAAGTGTTGTTTTTTCGGGTTGGCCCAACCTGTCATATGGAACATTTGGAGGTGAAGTAGTTGGTATTGATAATTTTATAAGTGAAAATGGTAAATACCGCATATTGGTTGCACCTGATCCAACCGACCGGGAATGGCCGACTCAATTACGAGTAGGCTCAGGGGCTAACGGGATGGCGTTGCTTAAAAATGTGCCGATTTGGTACGAATTGTGGCGTCGACTCAACGGTTTTCCACCAGACTATTACGTTGCTAAAAATGTAAATACACAAAATAAATCGAAGGAGAAATGAATAAACGAACGTCTATTTTCCTGTTACTCTTTTTGCTACCCTTTTGTATTTTTGGACAAGCTACAGTGCGTCAGTTTTCACAAGAGCAGTTACTGTGGTTTGTGAAAAATTATCACCCAATATCTATCCAAGCAGAGTTGACCATAAAACGGGGAGAAAGTACCGTACGACAAGCACGTGGGGGGTTTGATCCATACCTTTCTGGTCGTTTTGATCAAAAACAATTTGATGACAAAAACTATTATAGCTTGCTTCAAGGAGGGTTGAAAATTACAACTTGGTATGGTGTCTCAGTGAAATCGGGATATGATCAAAACAGTGGAATACTTTTAAATCCAGAAAACGATGTTCCAAATGGTGGTTTGTGGTATGGAGGGATAGAGTTGACCTTAGGTAAAGGATTATTTATTGATAATAGACGAGCAGCGCTTAAACAAGCGAAGATATTTTCAGAATCAACGTATTCAGAACAACAAATGATTATGAATGACTTGTATTTCGATGCTGTGAAACAGTATTGGAAATGGCAACAAGCATGGAATCAATTGCTGATTTATGAAGAATCCCTACAATTAGCACAAACTAGATTTGTGGCGGTCAAAGGGAGCCATCGATTCGGTGACAAACCAGCAATTGATACATTAGAAGCGTTCATCTGGGTTCAAAACAGACAAATGAATCGTGACGCCTCTGCCTTAGCATATCAAAATGCAACTTTGTCTCTTTCAAACTTCTTGTGGTTTGAAAACAATACCCCATTGGTGATTACCGACAGCTTAATTCCGACGAGTCTGGAGTCCATAGTTGAAAATAATCCAATTGTTTACGACACCCTCGAATCATTGATGCTGGCTTTACCAACAATACATCCAGCAATGCAATTGTATCGGTTCAAATTGGCAGATATAGGTATAGACAGGAGAATGAATGTCGAAGCACTCAAACCCACTTTGAATGTGCAATACAATCTGTTGAATGAACCCGTTGGCAGTAATGTGATTACTGGATTAAGCAGTCAGAACAGCAAAGTCGGAGTTTTCGCCGGATTTCCTTTATTTCTCAGAAAGCAACGCGGAGATCTACAGTTGACTGATTTGAAAATCCAAGAAACGGAGTTAGGACAACAGCAGAAACTGTTGGAATTACAAAACAATTTGCGTGCTTATTACAACGAGCAACTTGTTCTAAATAGTCAAGTAGCATTATACACCGACGCCGTCTCTAACAGTAATCGTCTATTAGCTGGAGAAAAGCAGAAATTTTCAGCTGGTGAAAGTTCTGTTTTTATGGTGAATACACGTGAAAATTATGTTATCTCAACCCGTTTAAAGCTGATTGAATTGATAACAAAGTACCAAGTTGCCCAAACCGGTATTTTCTGGGCTGCTGGTCAGTTGTATGAAAACTAACGATAAGTGCCATTGCTAGCCAAGGCCTGCTTTACATGACCTAAGTGGTGGTTAGAATGCCACGCATAAAGTCCAGTGAAATATTTGATGGTTGGTGGTGCGTCATGCTCAGGATGAATCAACTCCCTATTTTGCTCATCTTCTGACAATGACTTTAATAAAATGGTCCACTTTGCATGTAATCCCTCTAATATTTTTAGAGAATCGGCAATCTCGTCCAAATTGGCATCTGCAAGTTTTATCCATGCATCTTGATCATACGGCCGTATAGTGGGCTTGTCTTCTGTTAACGCCAGTTTAAACCGAATGATACTGTTGATGTGGCTGTCAACGCAATGATGAACAACCTGTTTTATGCTCCATCCGTCTGGCCTGTACCGCCATTGCAGTTGTTCAAGTGTAACGTTTTTAAGTACATTATTTAAGCGCTCTGGTAGCAATTCAATGTCTCGTATCCATTCTGCAACATGTGAATCTGTAATGGTAGCTGGTGGGTTGCACTGGCCAAAGGGAAATCTTAAGTTTTGCGCCATAACCTTTGACTTTAATTTATCTTTTTCAACTCAAAAATATCTTTTCTCCGGTCATTTAAATTCCTCACGCTACCAAATCTGTTTAATTCACGCAAAAGATCTATGTCTAAGTCTGCGATAAGTATCATTTCTGTATTGGGCGTTGCTTCAGCTTTAACTCCGTTCGACGGGAATGCAAAATCACACGGAGTAAACACCATAGATTGTGCATATTGAATGTCCATGTTGTGCACGTTCGGTAGGTTTCCGACGCTGCCCGCAATCGCAACGTAACACTCATTTTCAATGGCCCGGGCTTGCGCACAATTACGTACGCGTGAATAACCGTTTTGCGTATCGGTTAAGAAAGGAATAAATAGTATGTCCATGCCTTCGTCGGCAAGTAGTCGACTTAATTCTGGAAACTCCGAGTCATAACAAATGAGAATGCCAATCTTCCCACAGTCTGTATCAAATGCTTGAATTTTGTTTCCACCTTGCATTCCCCAAACCTTGGCTTCGTCTGGCGTTACGTGTAACTTTTCATATCGTTCCATTGTGCCATCTCTTTTGCACAAGTAGCCCACGTTAAAGAGCTTGCCATCAATAATTTCAGGCATACTGCCAGATATTATGTTGATGTTGTAAGAGATTGATAGTTCAGAGAATTTTTTGACTATATCTTCTGTGTATTTTGCTAATTCACGAATGGCATCAGACTCTGGTAGATGATTGCTTTCGGCCATTAAGGGTGCATTGAAAAACTCTGGAAACAAGGCAAAATCTGATCGATATCCCGAAACGGCGTCGACGAAGTATTCAACCTGCTGCAGAAGATCTTCCAATGCATTATAAGGCCTCATTTGCCATTGGATTAATCCAATACGTACGACTTTCTTTTTGGTCGCTGCTTTTTTCGAAGGTTTGTGGTAGTATATATTATCCCATTCAAGTAATACAGCAAATTCGTTGGAAGCTGCGTCACCATCCAAATATCCTTTCATGATTTTGGCTGGATGGAAATCGTTGGAAATCTGAAAGTTCAAAACAGGGTCAACTATTTCTTTGCGCTTTACTTTATCTATGTACTCTTTAGGACTAAGGGTTTCGCTGTATTTGTGATAATTCGGTATTCTACCACCGAAGGCGATTCCCCTCAAGTTCAATTTCTCACACAACTCTTTGCGATAATCGTACAAACGTCTTCCGAGTCTTAATCCACGAAACTCTGGTTTAATGAATATATCAATGCCATATAAAACGTCTCCTTCGTCGTTGTGAGAGTTGAATGTGTAGTTTTCCGTAATTTCTTTATAGGTATGGGCATCAGAAAATTCAATATAATCGACAATGATGGAAAGTGCGCAACCTGCCAATTTTCCATTTATTTTTATAACGACCTGACCTTCCTTAAATTTTTCTATAAGTGATTCTATTTGGTTTGCTCTCCAGTAGGCATCTGGCATGGATTTATACGCCAAAATCATCGCTTCTTTTAACTCAAGATAATCTTCGTTTGTTAGATACTTGAGTTCAATGTTATCAATCTCGTCGATATTCATTTCTGTACATATTTCGGTGTAAAAGTAATACTGTTAGAGATTTGGGTTGCAGTAAAATATTTATTTTTTAATTCTCATAACTGTCATATAATCAGAAGTGTAATCCAATTTTATTTGACTTTTGCCCCAGCAAACAGTTTGAATACCCCCTGAATAATGGGTGCGGTGGGGTGCTCCTTGAATCAACCTATTTAGATGTTCGTAATCAAAGCGAATTGCGTTGATTGAAATAGAAGACAGCGACCAAGGCATATGGTGTATATCGAAACGATTTATTTGTTGCGCTGAATTCTGAAATAACGCATATCTCTCAATCAACCAGTGATCCAAAGGACCTGTTTCAGAAAGAGATTGTTCTTTCTTGTATTCTAGATGAAAGCAACTGTTCTCTTTTTTGTTGGTGCAAGTGAAAACACCATTTGTGCGTGATATTTTGGCAAATAGATAGGGTAGTGAAGTAAATTGACGCGCTAAAAAACAACCCACTCTGTTGAATGCTTGAATACTAATAAAGTAAACACCTGGTACATCTTTATAACGCACGTATGTGCGAATGTTTAATTCGTGGAAATTTGAAATTCCATTGATGGGAGGGAGGTTTTTTATAGCAACCTTTTCCATGTTAAATGCGACAAGTGAGACCCATGCCTGACCTTCATGTAGGTCAATTGTCATATCGCTTGGAACATGTTTGCGCAATTCAGTCAAGTCAACTTTCCAATGTAAGAATACGGCATCATTCCATTCTTGGTAATAGCGCCAAGGTGATTTGGATAAGGGCCATGGGCGATGGGAGGTCCGCTTTAAAATATCATTGGGTTTCACGGTACCTGTTTGCTGAATGTGAGGGTGATACTGGTCGCATAATTTCTAATGCGTTGATTTCGCAATTTGGTCTTTAATATAAGCTGCAACTTCTGGCCGTTTGTATTGAAACGCATAGCTTAATGCGGTTTTTCCTTTGATTGATTTTCGCTCAATTACAGCACCTTGTTCAATCAAATATTTTACGGTTTCCAGGCGACCATATTTAGCGGCAGACATCAACGGCGTTTTATTTTCGCAAATGTGCTCAATGTCGGCTCCTGATTCAACAAAGTGTTTCACTGAAGAAAGTGAGTTTTCATAGATGGCAACTACGATATAAGCACTCCTTTCATGCGTCTCTAAATCAAGGCAATTGTTAAGGGATGCGTTGGGCACTATTTTCGAAAGATTAGACGTGTCACCTTCTTGAATAGCAGTTAGTACTTCACTTGAAATATAGTGTGCCTCATCCACGACTTCAGTTGAAAGGTAGTCTGAAATGTTTTTCTTTAAATCTTTTTTTACAAATTTCT
>JBLING010000069.1:0-9999 GCA_047639155.1 bacterium | reverse complement strand
TACATTTTGCCGGTAGTTGTTATAGTTTAATGTTACCCCAAATGGCACAGCGTATCCCAATGTTTCTGAATTCAATAAAACTACATTCATATCAGCTATACCGAAATGCCAATCATAACTTAAACTGTACTTGTAAAATGACCATTGATCCATACTCATCGGGCTACATGCATTTACCGTGTAATGCGCACCATCGATTCTGTTTCTACCTACCACTGCCGCGCCAAGCCTTCCGACAGGATTATTATATCGCAATACTTTGTTGACGAAATTTTGAACAGCCACCTTTTTTAATTCTTCAGAAGTATTACCCAGAGCTTTCAAATTAGTGGATTCTGCAAACCCGTGGTTGTAAAAATTATAGGTGTTTTGGACGGCGTATTCTAGTCGCTCTATGCCTTTCGAAATAATCAAAATTGGGGAATTGGCAATAATTTCTGGTGGCAAACCATGAAATTCGAATCCGCCCAAACTATCGGTTTGTACAACATAGCTTGTGTTTTTAATCCGCACTTTTACGCCTTTGAAATTTGGTGGATTCTGCTGATACATATACACTCGACCAGACAATTGACCGGCAACACGTGGATAGAATCGATCTTCTTTACTTTCAAGTTTCCCAGTTCTATAGTCGCGTCGCCAGTTATTCTGTTGCACGATACCTAGCAAGTCAAGGGCTTTTTTTGATTTTGCATTTTCTTGTTCGAAGTAGAAAGTTGGTTCTTCAACGTCACTTTGAATCTCAGACCCCAAATACATCCATGAAACAATGCTATGTGATCTATCTTTCATCTGTTTGTGCACTTGTTCACTAATCACTCGAATGCAATATGTAGCAGCTTCATGATTTGTATTCAGCTTTAGCTTAACCTCTTGACCAAGACTTACCATTTCTTTGTTCAAAGTGATATCAATGTCTAATACATCTGGTCGTCTAACATAAAGTCTCCTACCATAGAATTTTCCTTTCGGACTTGTGAATTGAACTCCATACACGCCAGGCGGTAAAGAAGACAGCGCAATTTGAACTTGACTTTTAACCTGTTGTTCTTGTGGTGCAATTGTTTTATTCACATAGATTTTTCCATTACCACTTATAACAACCTGAACATGTAAAGCCTCTTTGCTAAGTGACTCAACGATCAGGTTTCCGGATTTCTCGTACGTTTTTATGTATGGAAGTTTGGTTTTAACAAGGGGTAGCTCAACGCGATGTTTAGCAGATTTCGAAACCACAAAATAAGTTTGATTGGCATCTGGTGTGAGCTCTAGGTCTGCCATTCCTTTATGAAAACTAGTAAACGCTGTAATGCGCTGACCGAGTTGATTCTCTATGTGACCATTTATGTCTTTCGGATTACCAAGGTCGTCGAATGACTGAACCACAATGCGGTTTTTCACACCGGCAACTAAATAATCCACGCCCATTTCTGTATGCACAACCAGGTTAACGTTTTTGGTTTGGATAGGCACCCTGGTCATTTCATATTCAGCTTGTCCTTGAAACTGAGACGCGAGTTTTATATACGCTACTTCGTCAAATTCCTTTGGAAGGACAAAGTGCGTGGTTGCTTTTCCATTCACATCAAGCGATCCAAACTTGGTATTGAGCTCTAATCCATCTACAATTAGAGTTGCAGTAAAACTTCCGCCACTTATTGGCTCATCTCCACGTTTTGTTATGTGAATTTCTGTCGAGACCGAATCTCCCAACTGATAGTTGGTTTTTGACAGTGTTTGTTTGATAAAAAACCGCCGTTGGACGATCTCCTGTACAAATATTTCTTTTTGAAATTGTTTCTCTTTAACATAATTCAGTTGCCATCTTGTAGACGCTTTAATCCGGTAAATCCCTCCCGTTTCAGGCAACATAAAAAAATATGAGAATCTGCCATTAATGGTATGCGATACGACTGAATCAATGACTTTGTCTTTTGCATCCACTAGTAACGCCTTAACCATTGACGAGCTGCCTTGTATTTTGTGTTCCTCATTTACGATAAACAAGGTAAACGAGAGGCGTTCACTTGGACTATAAACATGCCTATCGGTAGTAACGAATACCTTTTCGGAATCTGCATAGGTCTGTGCTCCTACGGTATTAGAACTACATAAAGTAGCGAATATTAGAATCGATAAATAAGAGATGGTTTTAAACTTCTTCATATATTAAGGTGCAATGTAACTGGCGAAACGTTGTATGGCAGACTAGATTTGACTACTACAGACTATGGTTTGACAAGCGGCATTTGCTAATATTCGTCTGAAATGATAAATTTGCCTAACGAATGTTCGTTATGACAGAAAGGAAAAATGAAATTTTGCAAATAGCCCAGCGCCTTTTTATGGGAAATGGGTATACTGCAACCAGTGTTCGTGACATTGCAAAAGCTGCTGGTGTTGAGCCGGCTTCACTTTACAGTCACATCAATGGCAAAGAAGAACTGTTGGACAGAACGTGTTTCGATTTGGCAGAAAAGTTTCTGGACGGCATAAAAGAAGTCAACGATATCTATTTTGATGCAGCTCAAAAATTAAAAATGGCCGTCGATACACATGTTAATATATTGACAACTAACATCGAAGCTGCCGTTGTTTTCCAGAGAGATTGGAGACACCTTAGTGATGCCAGACGTGACGCCTTCATTTCGTTAAGAAACGAGTATGAAGATGGGTTTAGAATCATTGTTCAAAATGGAATTGACGAAGGCCTATTTAACGAAGTGGATGTAAAATTCGCTGCATTAACAATACTATCAAGTTTAAATTGGATAGTGGAATGGTACGATCCAAAAGGGAAACTTACCGCAAGTGAGATAGCAACCAACCTGTTTAATTTTACGTTTACAGGTTTAAAGAAATAACAAAATAGAATAATATATCCCAATACTATTATGTACGGAAACGCTTATATCGATCCAAATGAACGCCCTGATTTTCTAAAAGAAGAAGATCCAATTAAGTTAGCTGAATTCGAAGCACGAATAAAAGCTGGGGATAAAATTGAACCTCAGGACTGGATGCCAAAGATGTATCGCAAACAACTAATTAGAATGATTGAGCAACACGCACATTCAGAAATAATTGGATCGTTACCTGAAGGTACTTGGATAACACGTGCACCTGGTTTTAGGCGAAAATTGGCGTTGATGGCGAAAGTACAAGACGAAGTTGGCCATGCACAATTGTTGTATTCTGCGGCTGAAACTTTGGGCAAATCCCGAGAAGACATGATCAACGATTTGATTACCGGTAAGTCTAAATACTCGAATGTATTTAATTACCCCGCTGTAACTTGGGCAGATTCTGCTGTAATAGCTTGGTTAATTGATGCTGGAGCAATTGTAAATCAACTCGCAAACTCGAAAGGGAGTTATGGCCCATATTGCCGAGCACTTGAACGCATTTGTTATGAAGAGTCGTTTCATTTGAAATATGGACACGATAATGTTGTTCACTTAGCAACTGGCACGCCAATACAAAGACAAATGGTTCAAGAAGCCATGACCCGTTGGTGGCCTCCAATTATGCATTTTTTCGGACCAAGTGATAAAATCTCTGTCCACTCTGAGATACTTATGAATTGGAAAGTTAAAATGGCATCAAATGACCACATGCGACAGACTTTCTTGGACATGTACGTGCCCAAGATTTGGGATTTAGATTTGGTTCTACCGGACCCAAATCTGAAGAAAAACAAAGAAACCAAGTTATGGGAGTATACAGAACCTGATTGGGAAGAATTCAAACGGGTAATTAATGGTGATGGTCCTTGTAATGCTGAACGTTTGGCAGTACGCAGAATGGCTGAAGAAAAAGGCCGATGGGTGAGAAAAGCCATATTAGGGCAAGATGCTGAGTACACACGTCCGTTTGCTTAATAAAATTCAACCCAATTGATTACATTTGGTGAACTCGAGTAACAATCATATGAAAAGATCGATCAACTTGCTGTTGGCGCTGCTAGTTGTGACTGTTGGGTATACCCAGCAAAATATTCCGAATGGGAATTTTGAAGATTGGGGTGACCACGAAACTGAGGTTCTAGACAATTGGGATGTCAGTGGTAATGCTACGTCAAGTACAGATGCTTATTCCGGATCGAAGTCGCTTAGACTAGACAACACATCGAATAATAAAACACGGGGATTTGTCACTTCAGGTCCATTCATTGGCAATAAATTAACCGGAGTTCCTTATGATGAACAACCACTCAGTGTAAGGTTCCGAGCAAAATATAATTTAGCATTAGGCGATAAAGCGCAAGTAGCTTGCTTATTTTCTTTTAAAGGCAATACCATCGCCTACGCTGGTTTGGATATTGAGGGCACGAGTAACGACACGTTTGCATATTTCTCAATACCGATAACATGGTCAATGAGCACCAATCCTGACACCGTTGCGATTGCCATTAGTTCCTTAAATTTAGAATCTCAAGAATTTAACGGTGATGGATACATCATTATTGATGACTTCCATTTTGCGTCAATTTCGACTCGAAATAAGGCATTGTCAAATGGAGATTTCGAAAAATGGACTATTAAAAAGCGAGATGATTTAACATCATGGTATACTTCTGATGATTACCTATATGAACTCGCTGGATATGTATTCCCAACGCCGTTAGCGGCACAGTCAAATAAAGGACGGTCAGGAACCAAAGCAGTCGAACTTACAACTCAGGAACTAAACGGCGACCTGATTTCCGGCATCATTTTAGTGGGCAGTTCGCTGCTAGATTTTGAAAGACCGTCGTTTCCAATTAACAACAAATGGAAGTATCTTGAAGGGTATTACCAATACAAACCTGTAAATGGAGATACGGCGTTCTTTTCTGCTGTAATGTATAAATCAGGTATCCCAATTGGTGGAGCACAATTCAATGTCACAAACACAACCTCATCGTATACTTATTTTGCTCAAGAGATCACGTATTTCGCAAACCTTGTACCCGACAGCGCCACTATTTTTATAGCATCATCCAATCCCGATGAGTCGAGAGGAAATGGTAGCTGGTTGTTGTTGGACGACATTAAGTTTTCGGATAACAACTCAAGTATTTTTGACCTCAACTTGAATAGATTAACAGTTTATCCAAATCCGTTTACAAGCGTCATTCACCTTGCCGGAATCGATCAAATGTTGGGTGCGGATTATATGATTGTTGACGTGTTGGGTAAACCAGTAACTTCTGGAATATTAACGAGAAATTTAAGCATAGACTTATCAGACCAGTTGTCTGGTATCTATGTAGTGCATATCACAGGTAAGCACGTAAAAACAACCAAAATATTAATTAAAGAATGATTAAGTCTTTAGATCCAAGAGTCGCCAGAGCACAGCTCACCCACGACGCGATTGAACCTTTAAAACACATGGATCAATTTCAAACTTTTGAAGTTTTCCATCAAACCAAACGTGGCCAGCATCACGTGCATGTTGGTATCGTTCATGCACCAAATGCCGACATGGCACTTTTGTACGCAAAAGAACAATACGCCAGACGAGGAGAAACTTCCAATATTTGGGTGGTTCCATCTCAGCAAATTTCAGCAACAGATTATTTCGATCAAGATATTTTTGAAACGACACCTGAAAAATTTCACCGTGATCCTGCTTCATACAAAGTGATGGACCGAATTAAAGCATATAAAAATCGAGTAAAATCATAAATGGACTTTTTTAACGACAAACATGTTGAAGCAGCAAAAGATTTGCTGTATAAAATTGCCGATGATCAATTGATTATTGGGCATAGAAATAGTGAATGGACTGGATTAGGGCCATTGCTTGAAGAGGACATCGCATTTAGCAGTATGGCGCAAGATAAACTTGGCCAAAGCGAACATTTGTACAACCTGCTTCATGAGTTAGGCGAGGCAGATGCTGATACCGTGGCTTTCACAAGAAATGAAAATCAGTTTCACTGTTGCCACTTGGTTGAATTACCGATTGGAGAATATGACTTTAGCCTAATTCGTCATTTTTTGTTTGATATGGCCGAAGCCATTCGATTTGAGATGTTGGTCGATTCGAGCTATGAGAATTTAGCACGCTTGGCACGAAAATTCAAAGGTGAAATTAAGTACCACACAATGCACGCCAATACATGGGTATATCAACTTGCAAACGGCAATAAAGAGAGTAAAGCCCGAATGCAAGCTACGTTAAATATGGCTTGGCCATTGGCCCTTGGCATTTTCGAACCAGGTAAAAACGAAGACATATTAATCGAAGCAAAAATCTTTAACGGTGAGGCCGAACTACAATCCAGATGGATGGAAGAAGTGACTTCATTATTGACTAAAGCTGGATTAACCATACCAGAAAATTCCACACCAGTTTATGGTGGGCGTCAAGGTCAACACACAACACACCTTCAGCCGTTACTAGATGAAATGACCGAAGTGTACACAATCGACCCAACAGCAGATTGGTAGTCATGGAGGATACTGAAATCATCAATTACTCTGAAGAAGATATCCGTACCATTTTAAAGGAAGTCAAAGATCCTGAAATACCACCAATCTCTATAGTTGATTTGGGAATTGTAACGGGCATTTCAATTAACAAGTTAAACGACGTTCATGTAATCTTAACGCCAACATTTGCAGGTTGTCCAGCCTTGAAAATAATGGAAGATCTAGTTAAGACACGTCTAGAAAAAGAACCTACTTTAGGTGCGATTACAGTCGAAACAAGTTTTGAAGTAACTTGGACAACTGACCTGATTTCTGAAGATGGTCGTAAAGCATTATTAAAACATGGATTAGCTCCCCCAAAAAAGAACGTTGGCTACATGGAATTGGATGTTTTATCTGACACGCCATGTCCCTACTGTGAAAGTCGAAATACAACGTTAAAGAGCCCATTTGGCCCAACATTATGCCGCAGTTTGCATTATTGTAATAATTGTTTACAAGCTTTTGAAGGATTCAAACCTATTTAGCAAATGAGCAGAATAAGTACCTTTGCTTAGTGCAATATGCCGTTGTTGACATAGAAACCACAGGGCAGTCAAACAAAGTGACTGAAGTGGCCATTTATGTGTATGATGACGAGCAAAAAAAAATTATTGAATCCTATGACACACTGGTTAATCCAGAATGTCCAATCCCACCCTTTATCACTAAGCTAACCGGTATCAACAACGACATGGTTACTTCTGCACCTCGCTTTTTTGAGATTGCCAAAGAGGTACATAGAATTACCGAAAATAGAATATTTGTGGCACATAATGTAGCGTTTGACTACAACGTAATCCGTGGAGAATTTAAAGAATTAGGCGCCGATTATAGAAGAAAAAAAGCATGTACTGTTCGTCTTAGTCGTAAAATATTTCCCGGTTTAAAATCCTATAGTTTAGGGAATTTGTGTGTTTCATTGGATATCCCAATTCACGACAGACACCGAGCAACTGGGGACGCAAAAGCAACCACCGTTTTACTTGAAATGCTACTCAATAGCAATAAAAATCAAGTAGAAATGGTTGCAAAAGGTATAACAAAAGAGGGAAGCCTTCCGCCGCATTTACCAAGAGAAACGTTTAACCAACTGCCCGACCAAACTGGTGTTTATTATATGCACAATGAAGAAGGAAAAGTCATTTACGTCGGCAAGTCAAAAGAAATTAGAACACGCATAAGCGGCCATTTTGCCGACAACAGTATGCGCAAACTGACATTTAAAAATCAGATTTACGACATCACGTATCAGATAACGGGTTCAGAGTTTCTAGCCCTTTTGGTTGAAGCCGCTGAAATAAAAAACCACTTCCCAGAATTTAATCGCGCTCAGAAGTATTCTGGCACTGGGTATGCGCTATATCAATATCAAGACCAAAAAGGTGTTGTACGCATGGATGTTGTAAAAAACCGAAAATTCTTGGACAAGCCGATTGCGTCGTTTTCTAACACAACAAGAGCTAAGACCTTCTTACGGGAACTTGTTGAGTCGTTTGAACTTTGTTCTAAAATGACTGGATTGCAAACTACCAAGGAAGCGTGTTTCGATCATCAGATAGGCAGATGCCACGGTATTTGTATTGGGAAAGAAGCACCTGAAGCGTATAACGAACGTGTAACTAAGGCCATAGAAAGTTTTACACTACAATGCGGCACCTATCTCGTTTGGTTAAAAGGTAGATCACGTGAAGAACGTGCATTTATCTATATTGAAGATGGAATTTACCGTGGCTATGGCTAAATCAATCAAACGTTATATCGGATATTTTAGAAACCATCATCCCACAAAAACATAATGCTGAAATTCAGCATATCTTAAACGCGCAGATGCAATATGTTCCTTCAAAAAACATTGTCCATTTTGCGAATTCAAATTGATGGAAGCAAATGGTTGAAGCCATTGTCTAAATAACAATCGATCATTCCCTATTGATTGAACAAAAACATACCGACAAGCAACTTATTGAACTGGTGTTAAACGGTGATCAGGAGATGTTTGCCCATATTGTAAATCGATATAAAGACCGAGTAGCCGCCATAAGTTTTAATATGGTAAAGGACAAAAACTTGGCTGAAGAAGTGGGACAAGAGACGTTTATTCGATTATTTAAGTCATTGGGGCAGTACAACTATAAAAGTGCAATGAGCACATACATAACAAGGATAGCAATAAACCTTTCTTTAAACAAGTTGGACTCCATTAAACGGCGTCAAAACAGGTTTACCTCCCAAGATGACAGTCACAATGTCTTTGCCTCAAACGATGCCTTAATCAGTTCGAAAATGGAAACCAAAGAACTTGTACAGATTGCTTTGCAACACCTTAATCCAGAAGCACGCAGTGTAGTTGTGTTGAGAATGATTGAAGGGTACTCTGTGAAAGAAACTTCTAGCCTTTTGGGAATAGCTGAAGGAACCGTTATGTCTAAACTAAACAGGGCAATGAAAAAAATGAAAGAAACGCTTGATACATATACATTGAAAAATGAATGATTTAGAAAAAATATTAAAATCGCAGCGAGAAGATAGTCCTCGCTTTGATGCGTCATTTACAGACACTGTGATGAACAAGATTCGTTCAATTGCTGGGCAAGAATTTAAGGTGATTACCCTATGGCAAAGTCGCCTATGGAAAATTGCCGCCGCTTGTTTTGTAGTATGCTTGTTATCACTATATGCTTTGGATGGGTCTCTGTCGGTTGATTCTGTGTTAGGACTGTCTGAGTATAGTGATAGTGAAATCAGTCAATCTTATCAAAAATATATTGCCTGGGACATCGACATAAATTAAACATTATGAAAACAAATTTACGTATCCTCCTTATTGGTTTAATCTGTTTGACATTAGGTGTTGTAATTGGATTTTTTACCGCTGGCAGAATTACCAAGAAACGTATTCATCAGAAAGTTGAATTTCAAAAACCACCAATATTTAAAGAACGCCTTGAGGAAAAATTAGAATTAACTTCAGAACAACAAGACGCGTTTAATTCCGTTTTCAAAGAGCACATGGGTCGAATGCGTGAAATGGATCAACAAATGCATCAAAAACGCGGTGCTGAATTTGAATCACTCTTTACTGACTTAAAAGTTGGGCTTTCGCAAGATCAAGTCAAAATCATAGAACGATTCGCGGAGCGAATGAAAGCACGAAAAAATCGACCAAGACCACCCCATCCTCCACGGAACAGGGAATAAGATGCCCGAATTGAATGTCAAATGAGCAAACAACAGATAAAATGAAAAAAATTAAAATCAGCGCTTTACTATTTGTCCTAGGGGCAGGTTTAGCATTTGCACAAGGCCCAAGAGGAGAACATCCAAAGGGTGACATGATGAAAAAACACATTGAACGATTGGATTCAATTGTTGATTTGACAGACGACCAAAAGACAGAAATTCAAACACTCAACGAAGCATTTAAGGTCAAAATGAAGGAGGTTAGAACTTCTAAAGACCGTGAAGCGATGAAAGTGATTCGTGATCAGCACAAATCAGACGTAGAAAAAGTCCTTACTCCTGAGCAGGTTGCTTT